>JACOTA010000029.1 GCA_016178585.1 Nitrospirota bacterium | reverse complement strand
ACCAAGACAGGTTGGCAGCATCCAAATGGAGACCCTGGCATGCGATTGTCTCTTGCATAGGAGACAATATGCCATATATGGATTTGGAAGTCCAGCAAAAAATGAAACCTTACTTTAGGCGGGGGAGACCTGAGTAGTTACATTTTTTTTAAAAATTGTTGTAAAAAAAATACAATAGATTCGGTATTGAGTTGTAAACATGCCACATTAATTTTAAATTAAAAAAAAATAAACTAATAAAGTCAAAGGTTTATTTAAAAAAAATGAATTAAATTAATGGCATGATAATTGCTTTATTTTTTTGTGAATTTATTAAGGAATGATATGTCTTTATTTCAACAAACTATTGGGAATCCGATTCAAATAGAAGGAATCGGTTTACATTCCGGGAAAAAAGTTAAAATGGTCCTTTTACCGGCTCCTCCATCTTCAGGCATTCATTTCATTTCGACCCAAAAAACTAAAAAAATTAAATTTAAAGCTAGCGTTCATCATATCACAAAAACCACGCTTTCCACTACTTTAGGTCTGGGAATCAAAGATAATGAACAGGTTCATACTGTCGAGCATCTCTTATCCGCCCTTTACGGCCTGGAAATTGATAACGTCACGATTCACTTAAATGATATCGAAGTCCCCATCATGGACGGTAGCGCACTCCCTTTTGTGCAACTGATAACAAAAGCAGGAACGGTCAGGCAAAACAGGGAAAAGTCCTTTCTCCGAATCTTAAAGAAAATCCAGGTCGAAGAAAAAGGAAAATCTCTATCCATTCTTCCCTTTTCGGGCTCTAAAATTAGTTATTCGATTGATTTTGACAATCCCTTGATCGCGCAGCAAAATTATACTCTTAACTTTTCAAAACATAATTTTATCAACGAGATCGCTCCCGCCAGAACCTTTGGATTTTTAAATGAAGTGGAGGAACTGCAAAAAAGGGGGTTAATTCAGGGTGGGTCGCTTGATAACGCGGTTGTGGTTGATCAAGGAGCAATTTTAAATAAGGAAGGTCTTCGCTTCCCGGACGAATTCGTGAGACACAAAATTCTTGACTTGATTGGAGACTTTTCGCTTTTAGGTCACCCGATTCAAGGCCATATTACAGCTCATTGCGCCGGTCATACCCTCCACGCCAGGTTAATGGAAAAACTGGTACAGAAAACAGAATCATGGGAACTGGTCGAAGCACACCCTTTTATTTCTCCTAACGCCTCAGTTCTTCCGACCCCGGTCTCTCTAACCTCCCCCTGCTAGTCTCCTGTCCCTAACGGAGGACTTTACACTGACCTTGTCATTGCGAGGAGGGAATTCCTTATAAAGTCAAGTAGTCTGTTTTTTGAAAAAAAATTGCTGGGAGCAAGAAAAGACTCCCAGCAATCATAAAAACAAACTATTTTTTCTTTGCAGGTTTTTTTGCAGCTGCCTTTTTCTTGGCTGGTGCCTTCTTTTTCACTGTGGCCAACGTGAACTCACCCCCTTTCAAAAAAGTCAATTTGCCTTTTGCAGGATAAAAAAGGAAAAAACCCTTTTTAAGATTATTTCCTAACCTGCCGCTGACACTCTTCGACCGTAGTAAACCGTCTACTGAATTTCTTCTTAAAAAAAGGAATTCTTAACGATAGCTAAGCGGTTGATTCTACCGGTACTTCTTCCGTAATTTCAAAGGTATTAGGTGCTACTTTTTTAAAACGTTTATCTCGATTCAATGAAATGGAAATCGAAGTAACCGGCGTTTTTCCACGAATCCGAATGCCTCCTTCAACCAGTTTTTGAAGGATTTCCTTCGCGTGCATCGCTTTTCCGTGATCTTTTAATAAAAGAAAAGCGGCCTGCGGGACACTCAAACCGGCATATTTTGATTTTCTAAAAAGCAGATCTTTGGCTTTTTCGGTCGTATCAGCAATGACAGTCCCCAAGGGGATCTTAACGTTTTTTTCTTTATCAACGAATGAAGAATTGTTTTGGGAAGGGATTCCGGAGGAAATTTTGGCTTTATCGAGCTCGACTCGATATAAGGTTTCAGCCAATTCTAAATATTTTTTTATTGTAATAATCTCGTCTTCCAGCTTATCTTTTTTTTTCTGAAGATCCTGAAGTTTGTTTTTATAGGCGGCGATTCGCTGTTCCAAGCCTCCAATAATATCTTTAAGCTCTTCCATAACCAGCACCTAGCAACCACCTCTATATAGCATGCAATATATAATAGCATAGCCTTATGATACTGTCAAATGTTATTTATCAAAAAATCATAACAAAATGATTAAGGCATCTCTACCTATAACATTTTACATTATTGCGTAGCCTATATATCGTATCTATGCTTCAAACGACCACAACTGGCGATATATCAACATAAAACAAAGTGGGTTCTTTGATCGCAAAGGGCGTTCCAGATGCTTAAAACCATTTTCTGAATGTTTAAGATTAAATGTAACCCTTCAGTGAAGCCCAAGAACAGAGTTAGAAATCTGTCATTGCGAACAAAGTGAAGCAATCTCAATGCCTGGTATGCCATGGATGGAGACTTCGATGAATTTTGCTTATCCAACCTTAATGTCATCATCTAGAGATGAGGATAAATTCATCGGCGTCGGAAGGAATGGCGTTCCAGGCGCTTGAGAACCGTTGACTGAACGATTACGATTAAATCGATTTTAAGTTTGTGAAAATCTTATTTTTGCCCTATAATTCAATGAAAATGTAAGGTTTTGTTTGAAAAAATTTTATTTAAAAAGCTTTTTCCTGGTTTTTTCTTTTTTACTCCCATTGGCCGGGTGCGCCCCCCGTGACGCCTCGCCACCGATCATTTCTCTCTTCCCTTCCCCCAACCTCACCCATCATCCGATTTTTTCACTAAGAGGAACAAAAACCCCGGGGACAGCCGTTTTAATCAATGACCAGGTCGTCATTCCCTTTGATAACACCTCCTTTTGGAGCGGTGAGGTTAATCTGGCCACGGGGAATAACACCCTTCTCGTAAAAAGCGTTAATTCATTCGGTAATGAAAGCTCTCCGATTCGGATGACCGTTACGTTGGACACGACCCCTCCCTCTTCCCCCGTCATTACCTCCCCATCTCCCTTAACGTCAATGAATAGCCCGGTTTCCATGCAAGGCACCAAAGACCCGGATACCGATGTTTTATTAAATGGGAAAGAAATCGTCTCTTTCACGCCATCCAACCTCTGGTCTTATACCTATTCCCCTCTGCAGGTTACCACTCCTCTTCAATTGACCTCTAAAAACAAGCTTGGGAACCTGAGCCCCCCCAATGCGGCAACTCTGGTCTATACCGGTGCTTTATCTCCAGCCCCTCCTCTTATTGCTCCCCTGGATGGTGAAAGTTTTAAAAGTAGCGCCGCTACAAATTTACTCCTCTTCGCCTGGACCAACACCGGCTCTTCTACTTATCGGATTCAGATTTCTAATTCACCCGATTTCGCCACCCCCCTGACCATAGATTTTAGCAACATTCACACTTCGCCTTACACTTTAATAGATATGCGGTCGATTCTTTTACCCGGGATTTATTACTGGCGTGTGGGGGCATACGATTCCTCATCCAATCTTTTTTTCAGTTCCCCCCGAAATTTTTTTTATGGAAAAGTCACTGGCGATTTTAACGGCGATGGTTATGCCGACATTCTCGTCGGAGCGGAAGGAACGAAAGGCCCCGGACAGGTAAAGGTTTTTTTTGGAAGAAACGGCTATCCAAACCTGACTCCAGATCTGGTTTTACAGGGTGAAAACGGGCAAGACCTCTTTGGAACCGCTCTTGCGGCAGGTGATTTAAACGGGGACGGCTATGACGATATCATCGTTGGGGCCTACCACAACAGCGCGGGAGGAGACTTTGCCGGTAGAGTCTATCTCTATTTTGGGGGGCCGACACTCCATACAACGCCGGATAAGATCCTTACCGGTTTTGCCGCCGGCGAACAGTTTGGAGTCTCAGTCTCTTCCGGGCAAGACATTAATCGCGACGGATATGACGACCTGCTGATCGGAGCTAATTTAAACAGCGTCAAAGGGGCACGTTCCGGGAGAGCTTATCTCTTTTTAGGAAGGCCGATTCTATCCTCTTACCCTGACAGGGTCTTTAATGGCGAAAACCCAGACGATCATTTTGGAATATCGGTTAGTCTGGCAGGTGATGTCAACGGCGATGGGTTTCCCGATTTTCTAATCGGGGCCGGTGGAAACGGCACGGCGACTCACCAGGGCAAGGCTTATCTTTATTATGGCGAGGCGGAGCTGGGAAACCAGCCGCAGATGACATTTAGCGGAAATTCTCCGGGAGACTCTTTTGGCCGCATGGTCCAGGGGGTCAAAGATGTGAATGGCGATGGATTCGATGACTTTCTGATCGGCGCTCCTTATCATGCCAGTCAAACTGGAAAATTGGAGGCAGGAGAGGCCTATCTCTACCAGGGGGGCCCGAATCTAAACTCTACCCCAGACCTGACGCTTCGAATTCCGGGCAGCATCGACGCTTCACATGCTGATTTTGGTTTTTCCGCTGCCTCTCTTGGAGATATTCCACGGACTGCCGGAACGCCTCCGACTCCTTTTAAAGATGGTTACGCCGATTTCATCATCGGGGCTTATGGTCAAATTACTCAGACCGGAATCGATCCAACAACAGGAAAAGTGATAACAATCGCTGCCGCCGGCGAAGCTTACCTTTTCACCGGGGGAAGCACCCCCTCCCCCGATTTCGTTATGATCCTCGGTTCAGGAAATAACGGCTCCAACGAATCGTTTGGAGTCTCTCTCTCTTCTCCGGGAGACTTTGACGGCGATGGTTACGCGGACTTAATCATCGGGGCCATGACGGCAGACCAGGCCAAAGGAAGAGCCTATTATTATAACGGAGTCAATTTGCCGAAAACATCGCAGGATTGGACGTTATACGGTTCGGCGGCCCAGGAAGGGTTCGGTTTCGGCGTTCGTTAAAGTTACGCTTTGTCTCTTTTGAGCATTTTCCAGATAAACTGGAGTTCTTCCCCCTTCATCCAGAAGTGAAGCGCAAAATAACTCGCCACGCTGGTAAAAATAGCCGTCCCCGCATAAAATAATTTTTCAAACGTTTCGTCTTTCATCAGCCAGATTCCCATGTCGTTCACCCAATAACAGATCACCGCGATTCCGATAGAAGAAAAAATGACTTTTAAATGGGATTGAAGAATTTTTCTGAAACCCAGATTTCCAATTTTTTTTCTTAAAATCCAGACCAGAAGACCCATATTTAAAACCGACGCCAGCGACGTGGCCAGAGCCAACCCCCCATGTTGAAGCGGCCCCATTAAAATAAGGCTAAAAAGAATGTTCGCGAAAAGAGAGGCCACGGCAATCTTAACCGGGGTTTTAGTATCCTGTAAAGCATAAAAAACGGGAACGACGATCCGGACTCCGGCAAAGGCCCATAAGCCGAGCGCATAATAAAAAACGGCTGTTGCCGTCCCTTGCGTTGCCGCAAAGGTAAAATCACCGTGTTGAAATAAAATCTGTACGATGGGAACCCTTAAAAAAACAAGGCCGATCGTTGCGGGGAAGGCGATAAAAAAAACAAGCCTCAACCCAAACGAAAAACTCTCCTTGAGACCCTCGATATCTTTTTTCGCGGCACTGGCGGAAAGAGAAGGTAAAATGGCGGTTGCGACGGCAATGGCAAATATTCCCAGCGGAAAATGAATTAAACGAATGCCGTAATAAAGATAGGTCACGCTCCCTTCTGCGAGACGGGAAGCAAGATGGGTATTGACCAGCAGATTGATCTGGGCTACGGAAAGACCGAGAAGCGACGGTAAAATCAGGGTAAAAACCTTTTTTACCCCGGAATCTCTCACCTGGAAGTTTAGCCGGAAGGGCATCCCGCTCTTATAAAGGGCCGGTAATTGAAAAAGAAACTGAACCAGTCCGCCCAACGTTACCGCAATGGCAATCCCGACAATCGGATCCTTTAAAAACCAGGTAAAAATAAAAATACTGATAATGATGACCAAATTATCCACCGCCGGAGCCAGAGCGGGAATTCCAAACAAACGGATGGAGTTGAGAACCCCCATGACCAGAGCAGCCAGACCGATAAATAAAAGATACGGAAACATGATCCGTGTGAGATCGATCGTCAGATCCAGCTTTCCCCCCTCATGGGTAAATCCGGGGGCGATCAGGGGAACAATCCAGGGTGAAAAGATAATTCCCAGCGTGCATACGATTAAAAGAATACCGAGCAGAATGGTAAAGACCTTGCAGGCGAGATCCCACGCCTCCTGTTTCGACCGTGTCGTCCAGTATTCAGTAAAGACAGGGATGAACCCGGCCGACATCGACCCTTCCGCAAGCAGTTCTCTCAAAAGGTTGGGAATCCGATAGGCGACATAAAACGCGTCGGTAGCAAGCCCTGCACCCAGGCGCGCGACAACCATGTCGCGGATCAATCCTAAAATCCGGCTGGTTAAAGTGGCCAAACCAATTTTTCCGGCAGCCTTTGTAATTCTTTTGGTTTCACTCATGTACCGGGCCCCAAAAATTTATATTCAGGCAAACAATCATGATGAAGGTTTAAAGAAAGATTTTAAGACAGGGAATGACGGATTTTGGATTGGGAGGCCTGCCAATTTTTATAGGCCAATAAAGGGTCCCACATCGCGCCGGTGGCGCTCATTGAGGCGTCAGCCCCCGTTTTCTCGTAGGAGAGAATATCTTCGACGGTCATGATACCGCCGACCCCGATCACTGAAAAATCAAGCCGGTGGCGGTTTCGAATCTCAACGGTTCGTTCCGTTTGTTTGAGACCGCAGTTGCGGATAGCGGCCCCGCAAACACCCGATTGAAGCCGCCCGGGACCGGGAAGCGCCTGGCTTCCATCCGGTTTAACGACTTTAAAGGAAAGGGTATTAATACCGGAAATCCCTTCGATATAGGGGGCATTGGCCAGAATAACCTTTTCCAGTTTTTGATCATCGGAAATATATCCCATTTTAATGATCAGAGGGGTTCCCTTTAGAGCCTGACGGACCTTTTTCGAGATCGTTGAGGACGCGTCAGGATCTGTAAAAATGCTTCCTTCTCCGGTGGTTACATTTGGACAGGAAAGATTAATTTCTACGATATCCGCCCCTGCCTCTTTCGCCAAAATAGCGGCTCGCGCGTAATCTTCCGCCAGATCTTTCCCCTTTTGGGGGGTTCCAACCACGCTGAGGATAAAGAGCTGCCCGGCCTCAAGAAAGGCTTTGGCTTTTTCCGCATCCTCTTGCCAAACCGAGGGATCCCGGGAAGGCATGCCAAACGAATTGGTAATGGAAACGGGCCGTTCCTCTTCCTCCGGGTGAGGAGTTGGATTCTCGGCCACCAGGGTATGCCCGAAATCCTGTTCTTCAAGCTGGCCGAACACATTTAAAACCATACAGTTTGGAGCAGGATGGGCCGGATGGGCGGAAGTCCTAACGGTTTTGTAAACAAGGAGATCAAACCCTAATTTCGCGTAAAGGGCAATCCACCTGGCGTTTAATAAAGGGCCGGCGGGAACTCCAAAACGGGAATTGACTTTAAACCCCATAAAATTTTGAGAGGGGGAAATCTCTCTTTTCGGGATGCCGCCTGTAAAAAGAGGCCCCTCCTGATAATTGGTTTCGTAGGACCGATCGATTTGATACGTTGGAGGAAGTTTCGATTTTAAAATTTTATTGTTCATTTTGAAGAGGAGTATAGCACAGGAAGCAAAAGCATACAAAAATAAAATAAGAGATTGCGCTTTAAATTAAAATATGGTATAAAAAGTGTTTATTTTTTAAATTCTCAGCAAAGGACACACGAACAATGCCGATCCATCAAGATGCGATTAAAAAAGAGCGCCAAACAAAGCGGAAAAATGAGCGGAACCGGGTTATCACCTCTTCCCTGAAGACCTCTACGAAAAAAGTTCTATCCGCCGTTGAAGAAAAAAACATCGACGCGGCTAAAACTGCCTTACTGGAAATGACCTCCCTGATGGACAGCGCGGCCAGTAAAGGAGTGATTCATCACAACACGGCTGGACGCAGAGTCTCAAGGTTGACCCGGAAAATCAACGAACTCGCCTCTAAATAACGCCCCTGTTCATTTTTGCAGGCTCGATGAACTGTAGAGAGGCTTCCCGCTACAGAGGTCCAGGATAAGCGATTCCATAACCCGGTCGGGCGGACGGGTATTCCCCTTAAGCTGAAAATCCGCTTCCAGACAAAGCCTGAACGCCCCTTCCAGCTCATTCCTGGAATAAAGGGTGGCGTGTTTGTAGATTTCGGAAAGAAAAAACTCCGGGATTCCCAAGCTTTTTGAAACCTCCATCCGGGAAAATCCTGACCTTTTACACTCCCCCAGTTTAAGGAGGCTTCTGAAATGGCGTACCAACATGGCCAATAAAACCAGCGGCTGTTCCCCGTCTCCAAGGAAACTGGCCAAAAGCGTCATCGCTCGAGGCTGGTTTTTATTTCCAACAGCATTCACCAGATCAAAAACGGAAAAACTTCGATGGCCGCGGGTTATCGCGTCGCAATCCTGAAAAGTAATTTTTTTCCTCACCCCGATATAAGACCTTAACTTTTCAAGTTCAACCGAAAGCTTTGAAAGATCAGAGCCCATTTCCGTCTTTAAGAATAAAAGGGCGGGTTCCTCAATTTCAAGGGACGAGTCCCTTAAAAAATTCCTGATCCAGGGTCCGACCTGGTTTTCATACAACTTGCCGCAGGAAATCAATTTTCCCTTTTCTTTAAACCGGATAAAAAAACCCTTTCTCATATCCGCTTTTTCCGCCACAACCACCAGACAGGTGGAGGGGAGAGGATTATTCAGATAGGGAACCAGTTTTTCCAGTTCTTTCGAGGGAATCAGTTCGGCTTCTCTAATAATCACCAATCTTTTTTCTGAAAAAACGGGAAAGGTTTGGGCGACGTTTAAGACTTCTTCCATTTCCAGAAACGAACCGAAAAAGAGATGATAATTAAAATCAGCCAAACCCGGATCTATGAGATGGTCTCTAATTTTTTTCAAGTGCTCGGCCACCAGAAACTCTTCGTCTCCCGTAATGAGTACCAGGGGAGGAATGGTTTCTTTTTTAACAGCTTCTTTCATCAAACCCTCTAATCTAACGATAGAGATGCAGGATTTCGCTTAACGTGTCCTCCGCCAACACCTTGCTCACCTCATCAATCGCCCGGTCAAGCGCGGCGCGGTTGACAGACGAATCCGCGCTGACATAGTAATCCGCCGTTCCGGTAATACCTGATTTCTGCCAGAGATTTTTTGCGGTTTTTGAATCTTTAAGGACCATGTTCAGGACCACCGATATCCGGTATTCCGTGGCCGCGTTTTGGTTTTTTGAATCAAACGAAAGAGGAGACTGTCCAAACGAAACGACCTGGCCCTCCAGAACCATATCGGCGTTTTCACGGAACGCAACGAGCTTTAAATGCCCATCCATAATGACCTGCTGGCGAAACCTCCGCGTGACCGCGTTTTCAATCAACGGCTCAAAAGTTTTATTGTTGAAAACAGGGATCGCAATGCGGGAAATGTAACCGCCTGTTTGTTCCTGTTCCGTCTCCTTAATCAGGTTTGACGGGGGAGATTTTTCCAATGAAGCCTGATAACCGCATCCCCCTAAAAAAACAAACAGAAGAAATCCGCAGAGTGACTCTTTAGGTCGCAACGATGTTAACCAGTTTTTTTTCCACATAGATCACCTTTACAATATTTTTGTTTTGAACCCATTCCAAAATTTTGGAATCGGCTAAAGCGCTTTGTTTAATGGACTCCTGTTCAGCATCAAAGGGAACGGTCAATTTTCCACGCAGTTTTCCATTCACTTGAATCACGATGGTCATCTCATCGGCAACCAGGGCCTTCGGACTATAGGAAGGCCAGGATTGATTAACCCCGGGATCAAAAATCGGTCCGGGTTCCCCCAAACTTTCCCACAACTCTTCCGCGATATGAGGCGCAAAGGGGGAGAGGAGCAGGACAAAATTCCTGAGGGTGAATTTTAACACCCCTGGATCGAGCGTGGCCGGCCTTGAGATATAGTCGGTTACCGTATTAAATAATTCCATTAACGCCGCCACCGCGGTATTAAAATGAAAATCTTTCTCCATATCTTCCGTGATCTTTTTAATCGTCTGATGGGTCTTTCTTAAGAGGACCCTGGCTTCAGGGGTGGAGGATTGGGCGGATGAAGCCGTTTTTTTCCACAACTCCTGATAGGCATAATAAACGTTCCACACTTTGTTTAAAAATCGGTGGGACCCTTCAACCCCTTGATCATTCCATTCAAGATCTTTTTCAGGGGGCGCCGCAAAAAGAGAAAAGAGCCGGGACGTATCCGAACCGTACGTATCGATTAAATAGTCGGGGTCCACGATATTCCCTTTTGATTTTGACATCTTAGCCCCATCCTTTATGACCATTCCCTGGGTCAGAAGGTTGGAGAAAGGCTCCCCGATTGAAATCACGCCCAGATCACGGAGCGCCTTGGTAAAAAAGCGGGCATAAAGAAGGTGAAGGACGGCATGCTCTATCCCTCCGACATATTGATCGACCGGAAGCCAGTAAGCGGCTTTTTTAGGATCGACCGGATGGCTTTCAGAATGAGGCGAGGTATATCTTAAAAAATACCAGGAGGAATCGACAAAAGTATCCATCGTATCGGTTTCCCGTCTGGCTTCCTTTTGACACTTCGGGCAACGGGTGTGACTAAATTCCCTGGATTCCTCAAGAGGCGACCCTCCTTTTCCGGTAAAAGGAACGTCGGTGGGAAGAAGTACGGGAAGCTGATCTTCTGGAACAGCTTGAACTCCGCACTCTTTGCAATAAACCATCGGAATCGGTGTTCCCCAATACCGTTGGCGGGAAACCCCCCAATCCCTCAACCGGTAATTAATTTTTAGTTTTCCTTTTCCGTCTTTAACCAGAAATTCCGTAATCTTCCCTTTGGCCTCTTCAGAAGGGATGCCATTAAATGGCCCCGAATCGGTCAACATTCCGGGTGAGACATAGGCTTCGTGAAGCGTATCTTCCGAAAAGATCTGTCGCGGGCTTTGAATGACGACCTTAATCGGAAGATGATATTTTTTGGAAAATTCAAAATCTCTCTGGTCATGCGCGGGGACCGCCATGACTGCGCCTGTTCCATATTCGAGGAGAACAAAATTAGCCACCCAAACCGGAATTTTACTCCCGGTTAAAGGATGAATGGCATAAGCCCCGGTGAAAACGCCCTCTTTCCCGGCAGATTCCGAGGTCCGGGTTTCTTTATCCTGTTTTTTTATCTGTTCAATAAAGGCCCGAACCTTTTCTGCCTGCGGGGTGTTCTTGGATAAAACCGCCGCAAGGGGATTTTCCGGGGCAATACTCATAAACGTTACCCCATAGAGGGTGTCCGGACGGGTCGTGAAAACCGTAATCGCTTCTTTTCTCCCTTCCAACGGAAAATCGATTTCGGCGCCAACACTCTTCCCGATCCAGTTTTTCTGCATGGTGATGACCCTCTCGGGCCATTTGCCCAAACGATCGTGATCGGCCAGCAGCTCCTCCGCGTAAGCGGTAATTTTAAAAAACCACTGGTCCAGCTCCTTTTGGATGACCTCCGTTTCACATCGCCAACATTTCCCTTCCTCCACTTGCTCATTGGCCAGTACCGTCACACAGGAAGGACACCAGTTGACAAATGACTTTTTCTTATAGGCCAATCCTTTTTCAAATAACTTAACAAAAAACCACTGATTCCACCGGTAATAATCAGGAAGACAGGTGGTCACTTCCCGATCCCAGTCATAGGAAAGACCCATGGCTTTTAATTGTTCCCGCATCGCGGCGATGTTATTGAGCGTCCATTGCGCAGGGGGAACCCTTTTTTGAATCGCGGCGTTTTCCGCCGGGAGGCCGAAAGAGTCCCATCCCATCGGATGCAAGACATGGAAACCTCTCAACCGTTTATAACGGGCGATCACATCCCCTATCGCATAGACACGAACATGGCCCATATGGATTTTTCCGGAAGGATAAGGAAACATTTCCAGGCAATAAAATTTTGGTTTATCCGAATCCTCGTCAACCTTAAAATACTTTCGATCGGTCCAGAGCGTTTGCCACTTTTTCTCTATGACCCTGGGATCATATTTGCTGTCCAACACAACTCCTTGAAGAAGGTTATATCCGGGAAAAGATTAAATCCAAATTTTGGGTTTGAACGGAAAAAAAGTCAAGACAAATCTTGAGGTGACCTTTGAAAAGGGGTCAATGTCCGGGATTAAAATTGGCTGAAAAATATTTCATTATTCAGGGGCAATAAACCAACAGGAGGGGTCATCTGTTGCCAGACCATATCAATCCGGAAACCGTCATTGACAAGCATCGGACGATCCGATGAATCGGGAAAAGGCGACGAAAAATTAACCGGGGGAGTAAATGACGATCCGCCGTTTGGAGAAGAAATCAAAAAAATCTCGTTTTGAACAATATTGTTGTCATTTTTTCGCTGGGACTGATCAGCCCACACGACAACGATGTTTTGCCCTAAAACAGTTATGGCAGGTTCGGCCGCCCCGCCGGAAGAAGAGGTGAGCAACTGGGACACAGGAAAAGTGGAGAGACCCATTGAAGGAAATTGAACCATTCTAATTTGGCTGAATAATGGGGAGGTGTCTTGCCAAACCAGATAAACGGTATTTCCCCCCTGTTGCGTAAGCTTTGGATAGACGGAAGAAGAAGATGGCAAGGGAAAGACGGGAAGTGAAAAAATAATGCCGTCGGAAGATTGGCGAAGATGAATACCCGACTGAGTTTCTGCCCACGTCACCGTAAGATTACCTCCGCTATAAACGAGATCCGGCGTCGCGGCCTGATGTCCGGCGACAAAAGCAGATGACAGTAATACCGGAGGACTGAAACTTGTTCCGGAATTGACAGATTGACGAAAAAATATTTCGCCCTGGGGCGGTTCCATAAGGAAAGGTCGCCAATTGGCTCCCGTCCATTGTAAAACCGGACCGTCTCCCTCAACACCATAGATATTGGTCACCAGCCTTGTCGAATCGGCCAAAATCATTCCCCATAAAGCACGAATGGTAAAATGACCCCCAACGGCCACACTGGTTGCGTCCCATGGCGAGGTGTCAACTTTTTTAATAATTTTTCCGTTGGCCCCCCCGGCATAGATTAGCTTTGTGGAAACCGTGGTCCCGGGAGCAATGTAAGTGGTCCCCCAGATGGCGTTTAATCCGGAGGTCACTCCTGAAGGTTGAGGTGTCCATGAGCCTGTTCCCGCAGAATTGAGAATGACGCCGTTATCCCCCGCAACATAAATATCGGTTGAACTGCTCCCCCAAATGGCATTTAAGTTTATCGTCGTGCCGGAGGTCTGAGAGGTAGAGGACCATCCTAAACCGTCATAATGAAGAATCGTCCCCCCGGCGCCTACCGCGTAAACATCATTGGCGGTGCTTCCCCATACGGCGGTCAACGCAAAAGCCGTCGGAGAAATTTGAGAAGTCCAGGTTATTCCGTCTTTCGAATGAAGAATCACCCCCCCGGCGCCCACCGCATAGACATCGTTAAAACCACTTCCCCACAGACCGTTAAGCGCCGCGGATCCCACCGTCGTAGTCGACCACCCCAACCCGTCATAGGAAAGAATGGTTCCCCCCGCCCCAGCCGCATAAATGACTTTTTTTGACACAGTGGTTCCCGAGGGAATATAAGTCGTTCCCCAGATTGCATTCAGACTGACTGTTGGTTGGGAAAACTCTTTTAACCAGTTATTTCCCTGGTCTGCCGAGTGATAAATATTTCCACCTGTTCCCACGGCGTAAACATCATTTAACGTAGTTCCCCAGACGGAAGTTAAACCATAGCCGGGTAAGACCGAATCATCCTGCCAGACCACAGAAACGGCACTCCCTGAAACCGCTATTTTAGGAGAAAAAGAGTTGCCGGCATTGTCAGACAAGTTAACAGGAGCACTGAAGGTTCCTCCATTATCGTTCGATTGGCTAAAATAGATATCGGTGTTATTAATAGCACTTTCTATATCGTCCCAAATAACATAAATATTTCCGCCGGCGCCGTACGCGATGGAAGGAAAGCCAGAACTCCGGTTCATATCCGAAATGACCCGGGGTGAAAAACTAAAGGTCTGGCCGCCATCCGTCGATCGGGAAAAAAGGATTCGTCCCTTTCCAGAAAAAGTTCCACTATACGAATCGGTCCAAACCATTGCGACGTTGGCTCCAGAAACGGCAATGGCCGGGTGGGTCGATCCACTGGCGTCTTTTGAAATATTCTGCGGGGACGGAAAGAAAAGAAAACGATCGGAAGTGGCCGCTATCCCGGGACTCACCTGTATTGCGCCGCTTTGAATGTTCGAGGGAATGACAGCCCGGACTTCTGAAGGTGAAATCGACGTAACCGGAACAGGAACCAAAGAGAGCGAGCCTGTAAAGGAGGCGGTTGTGGCGCTTCCAAGGAAACCCGTTAACGTCACGGCATCTCCTGCATATCCTCCGGGACAATATAAATTGGGACCCGCCCCTTTGTCTCTTGTCCCCTGAGTCGTTACGGACTGCTCTACAAGATGAGCCGGATCGATAACGCTTAAATTCCCCGCTTCATCACGGGCTCTGACCACAAAGGAATAGGTTGTGTTTGGCGAAAGATTCTTGACCAAATATTGAGGGTGGTTGGTATTGCTCGCTGGAACCTGATACGCAGGGGTAGAAAAGTTTTCGGAGCCCGGCGAGAGGGTCTGATAAATTACGTAGCTAATATTATAGTCGCTGCTCACGGAATCATGCGCGAAAGCCCATTGAAGTAAAACGGCGCCACAAGCTCCCGGAACAGCGGAATCAAGACCTGTTTCCCGACCAAAAACATCTTTTTCAAAGTAGGGCGGATCAATATCGAAACCAAGGCTTTTTCCGGTCAGATTGGCAAAAGGATCCGCGACTTTCGGTGTATCGACACGTCCACAGCCAAAAAAAGAGATGAAAAATAAAGAACCCAAAAGAGGGGATAAGAAACGGAGAAAACTAGCCACCAAGACCAGCGATAGACTTCGCACCCACTTATTAATCATGTCATTGCGAGCACCGAAGGGTGCGTGGCAATCTTATCGTAAAGTCTTGAGATTGCTTCACTTTGTTCGCAATGACAGCTTTCTAACTCTGTTCTTGGGGCATTCTTACCACCCCGGTTTTATCTGAGAGACGGGGGCCAAGACCACGGCAGGGGGATGGAGGAATGAGTCGTGCGTCAGATCGCGGCTCAAAAGATAACCCACCTGCCTGGAGCGCGCTTCATGAGCGTTCCAGGCCGAAGCAAATACGACACAGGAGAAAATCACGGTCGACGCTTTAAGAACAGAGTTAGAAAGCTGTCATTGCGAACAAAGTGAAGCAATCTCAAGACTTTACGATAAGATTGCCACGCACCCTTCGGTGCTCGCAATGACATGATTAATAAGTGGGTGCGAAGTCTATCGCTGGTCTTGGGTCTTGTCCCTGAAAGAGAAATTATGCTAATTTAACGCTATGAATTCATCGATTTTATACGTTTGGCTTCCGGTCTCAAAAATTTATCCGTTAGGAATCACCTATCTGGCCAATTATATTCATTATAAAAGGCCAACGATCCGCCAACATATTCTCGACCTCTCGCTGATTCCCCGGGGAAACCGTAAAAAGGTTTTACGGGAAACGATCCTCGCGAACAATCCGGGAGTCGTCGTCTTTTCATGGCGCGACATTCAAATTTTTGCTCCTCACGAAGGGCACGATTCCATAAAATACGCGTTTAATTTTTACTACTCCTGGAACCCTGTCAAAAAAATCATCTCTTCCTTTTACGGCTTAAAATCACTCTACCAATATTACGACAATATCCATGAATCTCTTTCCTACCCCTGGCAGGTCTTTCGCGAATTCCCTGAAACAATCAGGGTGGTCGGCGGAGGCGCTTTTAATGTCTTCTCCGAACAGGTGATTCATAAACTCCCTGAAGGCACCATCGGAATAATCGGTGAAGGGGAAGAAGCTCTTTTGAAAATCGCCGAGGGAAGGGATTTTTCCGACGAACGTTTTCTCCAGATGAAAAACGGCGCCGTTGATCAGGGCGTTCAGGGAAAGCCGGTTGATTTTGAAGAAATGGAAATTGACCTGTCCTATCAGGAATCGATTTTTCCCCAATACCCGGCCTATCGCGACGAAGTGATCGGCATTCAAACGAAACGGGGATGCCCTTACGAATGCTCATTTTGCGTCTACCCGTACATCGAAGGAAAAGGGGTAAGATATCGTGACCCGGAACGGATCTTAAGGGATATGAAAACTTTTTATGACCGGTGGGGAACGCGGCATTTCTGGTTTACCGATGCCCAATTTATTCCCGGTTCCAGTTCCCTTCCTCACGTCACTCAACTTCTCGAGGGAATTTTAAAAACTCAGATGAAAGTCACCTGGTCCGGGTATATCCGGACCAGTTTGATTTCTCCGGAACTCTCCGAATTAATGGTCAAATCGGGTTTGGGAGATCTGGAGGTGGCGATTACCTCCGGGGATCAGGAAGTTCTGAACGGCATGAAGCTGGGGTTCAGACTGGATAAATTATATGAAGGGGTGGAACATCTTAAAAAAGCGGGCTATCAGGGGAAAATTATTTTAAATTACTCGCTTAATTCGCCAGGCGATAATGAACAAACCCTGCGGGTCAGCGTCGAATCGTTTAAGAAAATTGTTTCTATCCTGGGAGAAGATCGCGTCGTCCCGGTTCTCTTTTTCCTGGGGATTCAACCTCATACTGACCTGGAGGCGGAACTGATTGAATCGGGTTATCTCAAGAAAGGGTATAACCCGCTTTCGCTCAACCCCTTTGCCATTAAAAAAGTGCTTTATAACCCCCCTCCCTTAAGCAAGGTCATCGCAAAAGCTTGTTTTAAAGCCTGGAATCAAACCATCCAGCAAACAAAACAGTCTCAGGTTCAGGAAAAATATGCCGATAAATTTTTAAAGCAGGCGGTTGAAAAAAATTACGGGAGGGCTGTATTCGCAGCCCTCGACCAGGATCTACCCTGATCCGCTGATAACGGGCCATCTGCTTCGTTGTCACTGCGAACCCGCGTCCTCACGTACAACCTCCGTACGCTCCGGGGCGGATTCTTGCTCCGCCTTGCACCTGACCCATTCTCAGCGGCCAGGTTTTAACTCTCTCAGTTTTTTTCTCAAGGGGTTTTACAGAAAGGGCAGGGACAAATTTCCCTCAGATAATCAAAAGAAAAAATCCCGGTGTTGTGCCCGTCTGTAAAAGAGATATTCAGGGCATAATTCCCGACCAGCTCCATCTCTTTGACTTCCACGGTTTCGTAAACCGGGCCCGAAATGACCCTCAGCGAGCTTTTAGGCTGGTTTCTGAATTTAAGACATTCGGCCCATGACAACAAGGGAATGGCACCCAGGAACAGAGATAGGATTTGTAACTCCTTGTTTTGCCTGTCATCGCGAGCGCCCGCAGGGTGCGTGGCGATCTCGGTTCACGATGGCGAGATTGCTTCGCTTCGCTCGCAATGACAACTTTCTATCGCTGTTCTTGGGTGGCATTCCAGGCGCTTGAGAACTCATGACTGAATCGTTACAACCCATATCCAGCTTATTCTATTTCTTCCAGTTTTTTCAGATAATTTTGAATCCGTTTGGCGTTGGTGCCGACATCGCTCACCCCGACCCGTGAAACCGAACGGACATCGATACGGCTACCGCCGCTCGAAGGTGTAATTCGAATGACAATGTCATCCTTAAACCCAAACCATAAGGTGGTATCGGTTGCTTCGATCCGTCGATCAGACGGATTGACATCCACAATTTTCCATCCCATTTTCTCTGCTGTTGACAGGGATCTCTGAAAAGCCTGGTCTGGCGTCATTGACATCACTACCGGTTTTATTTCCGGATATCCTTTTCTTTGAAGCGCGGCAATTTCCGGGCCGCCATAAACGACAGAATTTGACGCGTCTTTTCGCAAAGGAAGGATCGCTGAAAAACCGGGAGGATTATCCGGATCAGTCGTAATATCATGAATTCGTGGAACATTTTTGGCCACCCAGATAAATTTTAAAGGAATGGAAACAAGAAAAAGGCTGATCAATAACGGAGGAAGCGCTAAAGGAAATCTCCTGTTGTATTCCCCCCCCGGCCCTTTATAAATCCCGATCATCGTCAAACACAGAGTGATCAGCGCGCCAAAAAACGCATATTTCAAAATCTCAAAGCCGGTTCGGAAATTCCACCATCCCAAACGATTTCCAAAACCCGACAGAAAATAGGCCAGTAAAGTGAATACACTCAGCCAGACCGCCAGCCTCAAAAAAATGGATTCCATCGAATGACTCCTCCGGCCCGATTCGATTCCCTTTTCCATCCTGAACCTTTCTTTTTTCAACGGATTTTCTGAACTGTTTTAATTTGAAATCTTTTAAACTTTATCAGCTTTTAGCTTGTCCAGCGAACAGCGGGTTTCCCGCCGTTTATTCCGCGTCCTTTTTTGATTTCTGTCTAAAGGGTTCTAAAAAATCGAGCGGAACAGGGAAAATGATGGTCGAATTTTTTTCCGCGGCAATCTCCGTTAAAGTCTGAAAATACCTGAGCTGCAACGCGATGGGGTTTTGCTGAATGACATTTCCGGCGTCGGCCAATTTTTGGGAGGCCTGAAACTCTCCTTCCGCGTGAATGACCTTGGCCCTTCTCTCCCGTTCGGCTTCTGCCTGTTTGGCGATGGCCCTCAACATCTCCTGAGGAAGATCGACGTTTTTCACCTCAACCGTTGAGACTTTAATTCCCCACGGTTCGGTCTGCTGATCAATGATTCTCTGAAGAGCCAGATTAATTTCCTCTCTTTTAGACAACAAATCATCGAGCAGGTTCTGGCCCAAAACGCTTCGAAGCGTGGTTTGAGCGATCTGAGAGGTCGCATAAAGATAATTTTCAACCTGCAAAATGGCTTTCTGAGAATCAATGACCCTAAAATAAATGACTGCTGAAACCTTAACGGAAACGTTGTCCCGGGTAATGATATCCTGGGGAGGCACTTCCATCGCGACCGTCCTTAAAGGGACCTTCACCATCTTATCAATTCCAGGAATAAGGATAATTAAACCAGGCCCGGTCCCCCCGATTAAAGCGTTGCTGATCCGTCCCAGGCGAAAAATAACCGCCCGTTCGTATTCTCTCAGCACCCTGACGCCATTTAATAAGAAGATCACAATGATGACGATAAAAATAACGGGGAAAGATAAGAACTCCATCGATTATTCTCCTTTACGCGGATTTATATTTTTTAACCTCCAAAACCATATCCTTAACTTTAACAACGACGACCTTTTCGTGAGCCGAGACCGGTTCTTCGCTAACGGCATTCCAAAATTCCCCTTTGATGAAGACCGTCCCTTGAGGATCAAGATTAGTTTGAGCCATTCCAATTTCATTTACAAGAGATTCTACCCCGGTTTGAACGGGGCTTTTCAACGCCTTTACCGCCATTCCGAGGATAAAGACAAAAAAGAAGACCGTCGCCGAAGTCATTGAAAAAATCAGACCCCATGAAATTGAAAGGGTGGAGGCGGGAGTGCGATAGAGAAGAAGTGAGCCCAGGGTCAGCGAAATGGCCCCTCCGATCGTCAATAATCCATAGCTTTGAACCTTGATTTCAGCGACAAATAAGAGAATCCCCAGAAGAATAAGCAAAAGCCCGGCATAATTAATGGGCAGGGTCTGAAAGGAGTAAAACGCCAGGATCAGACAGATGCCTCCCACAATCCCGGGTAAAACAGCCCCTGGATTGTACAATTCAAACAAAAGTCCATAAACTCCCAACAACATTAAAATATAAGGTAACTACTCAGGTCTCCCCCGCCTAAAGTAAGGTTTCATTTTTTGCTGGACTTCCAAATCCATATATGGCATATTGTCTCCTATGCAAGAGACAATCGCATGCCAGGGTCTCCATTTGGATGTGGCCAACCTGTCTTGGTTACAAGACTGGATCAAGCGGCATCCCGACTGGAGTCGCAAACGTTTAGCCCTCGAGTTATGTCGGCAATGGGATTGGCGCACCTCCACCGGGCGACTCAAGAACTACGCCGCCCGCAGTTTTCT
>JACOTA010000028.1 GCA_016178585.1 Nitrospirota bacterium | reverse complement strand
TTTTGAAAGGTTTGAGGGTTGGGGTTTCCCCAACAGGAACTGCCTTAACCGTTTATTTCTGATTTCCCGTTTTATCGTTTCGACCATTTTTTTTGCCGCCGTTTCTCCAGCCAGGTAGCATTCAAGCCCCCTATGAAACTCCGCCCAATGAATATGTCCTATTTCAGGACGAATCACAACATCGGCCTGCCTGAGCTGAATTTCGCTTAGAACATTCCGTGTCATATCGCTTGAACGCAGCACGATCTCAATGCCACGGTTGAGGTCAGAAGGTTCCAGGTTATTCGAAGGCTCTATCGCGATGGTAAAAGTCGCCCCGTTTCTTAAAGCCGGGTCAATCGGAACACGGTTAACCCATCCTCCGTCTATCAGTTCCATATTTCCGATCTTCACGGGAGGGAAAATTCCGGGGATGGCACAACTGGCGGCAACCGCCTCTCTCATCGGTCCTTTCGAAAAGACCACTTCCCTTCCTGTCAGAATATCGGCCGCGACGCAGATAAATGGAATTTTGGTTTCTTCGATTCGGATATCCACGATCAATCCGCTCAAGGTCTTTTGAAGTTCGTTGGCGCTGATAAAAAATCCCCGATTTAAGGAGATGCCGTAAAAAATGCCCCTTTTGAAATAGGACTTGATCTGGTTAATAAAGGTGGTGTTTTTGACCTGAGTGAAGTTTTCTTTTAAAAACTCCAAACGAGCATGTTTGAATAAAGGCGTCTTCAGGAAATTTAAAATTTTTTCTTTAATGAGGCCGGAATCGGGCTCGATGGCATAAAGCCCTCCGACTAAAGAGCCAAAGCTGGTGCCTGCAATGAGGTCAATCGGGATTTTCTCTTCCTCCAGAACTTTTAGGACGCCGAGGTGGGCAAAACCCCTGGTTCCACCCCCCCCTAAAACAACGCCTATTTTAAAAGATTTATTATTTTCCATGCTCACCCTATTCAGGGACCTTCGAGAAATTCACCCTCAATGCCCCCGAACCCCAATTAGGCCGCTGAGTCCTCTGCTGCTTTTGGAGCTTCTTTGGCTTCTTCTCCCGTTTTCTTTTTTGTCTTTTTATTCTTCATATGAAGGATATTCATTTCGACGGATTTTTTCTTCCTTTGGGATCTTTTTAACCTCTTATGCCAGAGACGGACCGTTTCCCTTGAACCCTCTTTTCCCTCGACGGATTGGATGACCGAGTTTAATTTTTTCTTCAATCTTGCCACTTTTTTGTCCACAGCTTCACTTTTTGCCATTTGGGTCTCCTTTTATTATTAATTATACCTCATTTGTTTTATCCTGCAGTAGGGGTGAGTCAGGGTAACGTCAAAGTCCGATAAAAACATTCGGGAATGATGAATGGAATTTTTTGTAAAACCCCTGATATTTTAGGAATTTAATCACAGAATGACGTGATAGGTTACCAGTCCCGGTACTTGGTTTTATCCATCGCCACTCCATCACTTTTTGTGTAAACGTCGTACACGTCGTCCTTACACCATTCTTCAGAATTCGGTTCATCGGAATTGCAGCGGAATCCCCAGTCTGTCGATTGGGTCATCGGGTCGACGGGGATTTTTCTCAGATAACGTTTAACTGTTTCTTTTGATGATTTTGGGTTTTTAACTCCTTTTACGAGAATCTCCAGCGACTTTGGATACCCGGACTCCCCGGCGACATCGTTGGCCATCACGGTTCCTTTGTAAGGAACAGTCAAATAATCCTGATGGAATTCATCAATGGCCTCTCTCATTAAGCGAAGGGTTTGATGCAGTTCAAATTCTTTCGCCCTGCGCGCGGCCATCTTTGAAAAAGGTAAAACAATGGAGGCCAGGATCATGATGATCGTCAAGGTAATCATGAGTTCCAGCAACGTCAAACCTTTTGATGACTGATCAAACCGACCCTCGCTCCGCATTATTGCACTTTTATGACACCGCTGTTTGATTTGACCTGGAGGACGCCTTTTCCAGAATTGAGAAGACGAACATCTTTTAACTGGATAAGGCTCTCGCCTTTTCTTTTCCCAAGAAAAGTCAGGGTCGCTATAGTGCCGCCGCCGGTTTTTCCTTCAACATCTCCCACCCGAAGGAGATGAATGTTAATGGTGCCCATTGGCACATTGACCGACGTGACAAAAGAGGTTTGCTTTCCATCACTTTTCATAAAAATTCCTTCCACCGCTTTTTTTAAGTCAAGAACTGACGGATTATAATTTAGCGTAATATCGGTTTCCGATAAATCCTTTACGCCGTTGACGACCAAATCCAGATTGGTTTCCTGACCTTCAAAAACCTGGCCTGATGGCGGGGTTACCTGCAAAGTCGCGACGGCCCTGTTTTCGGCCGGGGTTTGCGCGGTGATTTCATCCCCTCCTTTCGAAGTGAATGGAGTCGGAGGAAGGGGCGGTGTCCCCGATAATTCCGGCCTTATAGCCCCTTCTCCGGTTTCCCTTTTGACATCTCCAACTAAAGGAAAATCCGAAAACAAAGGTTTGGTTGAATAACTTTCCTCGGTTCCGGACCAAAAGACCTGAAGGTCTTTCGGCGGTGTTTCAACTCCATGAAGAATATGAGGTGTAATGGTTAACACGATATCGCTTCTTGACTTCGCTTTTTCCACCCCCGAAAAAAAGACGCCAAGGATCGGGATATCGCCCAAAATAGGAATTTTACTCGCCGATTTTCGATTATCATCCCTCATGAGACCCCCGATAACAGCGGTTTCTCCATCCCTTAAATTTAAAAAGGTCTCCACCACCCTTTGCCCAAACTGAAATTGTTCTACTCCCGTGGCCAACTGAACTTTTTCTCCAAGCGAAGAGACTTCAAGGTTGAGTTTTATCGTGACCTCATTATTAAGATGAACGGTCGGTTCGGCCGATAATTTTATACCGACGTCTTTAAATTCGGTGGAGGTTGAAGTCGTCGATTGCACATTTGAGCCCGCAGCGGCGGGTGCGGTCGTGGAACTCAGCAAAATCGGCACGCGATCGCCGATATTAATTTTTGCGGATTTCCCGTCTAAAACGCGGATCTTTGGATTTGCCAGCGTCTTTGCGTTCGACTCTGTTTTCAGAAAATCGACATTCACACTCGGAATGATAAACTGAAAAACTTGATCATTAAGGTTCTTAAGGGTCCCTAAATCAATCGTCCCGGGCGTAAACTGGGTCGTATTTCCTGTAGCGGTATTGCCTCCCATTTGCATGGAAATGTTATTTTTTGGAAAATTAAAACCATACTTCAGTTTTCCCGACTCTTGAACCTCCAGAACCTCTAATTCCAGCATGACCTCCGCCCCCTTCCGGTCATTGGACTCAATAATCTTTTCGGCAAGTTTTATTTTGTCCGGTGTTTCCCGAAGGGTAATGGAATTTAAATCGTCATTGACATGGATGCGCCTGATTTCAAGCATCGTTCTTAATAAATTTACAACATCCTTCGCTTTCGCGTTAGAAAGATAAAAGGTGCGGATCATCAAGTCCTGATATTGATCCACCTTCTGTTTAGTTTTTGGAATAATCAGGATGGTATCGTCGCTGATTCGTTTCATAAAAAGACTATTTGTCGCTAAAATCAAGCTCAGAGTTTCTTTAAAGGTCGCGTCCTTTACAAAAATGGTCACATTATCATCCCTGACGTCTTTATCAAACAGGATGTTGATTCCAGCGGTTTTTGAAAGGAGTTCAAAAACTTCTTTTAATCTGGCGTTATGAAATTTTAAGGTGATCGGCTGACTTGATTTTAACGAAAGTTCACCCCCTTCATCCTTAAGCGTTTCTTTGGCAACACTGACCTTGATCAGCGTTTCTTTAGCCGGTTCATTCTCGGGATTCAAGGAAAGGGCCTTATCCAGTTCCTCTTCCGCCTGATCCAAATGAGACGCTTTCAAGAGTTTCAACCCTGCCTGAAAATGGTCTTCAGATTCCTTAAAACGTACCGCTTCGATCAGGCCCGTTTGATATTCTATTTTTTCGGGATTAAAAGCCACCGCCTTCTTGAAATCTTGAATAGCCTCGTCTAATTTCTTTGATTTAAGGAGTTCCTTTCCCTTCAAAAAATGAACGCGGCCTGCTTTTAATTTCACCTCATTAAGCTTGCCTTGAAGTTTTTGATCGTCGGGATGCCCGCGAAGTTCTTCCTTGTACAATTCAAAGGCCTCGTCCCAATTTTCCTCCTGAGCCCGTTGGTCCGCGCTCTTCATTTCTTTGGAAGGAAAGCAGGAGGTCAGGAAGAAAAACGCGACCAGACAAATAAGCAAAGTTTTTTTCATATTAGCCTTTCGTTTTATTTATATTCAGGGGCCCGTACGATGCCTGTAACTTAACCCCTTATGTACGCTGCTAAACCGCTCCCAAAGCAAGCTCGGAGGCTCCGCTCGGTCTAACTACGACCATTCCCAAGTCCGTCACTGGCAAAGCCAGTTGCTTCGCTTATTTCTTTAATAACGCACGGAAGTATTCGACGGTTTTTTGAAGTCCTGTTTTAAGGGGGATCTTTGGCTCCCATTCCAGCAATTTTTGAATTTTAGAAGAGGCGAGGCAGCTCCGTATCTGCTCCCCTCTTTTTTCAGGTCCATGAATCTCTTTAGTCGTGCTTTCTGTTAATTCCTGAAGCATTTTATAGAGTTGATTCACCGAGGTCTCCACGCCGTTTCCAACGTTAAAGGTATCCGTATGAAGAGGCCTGGCCTGCATGGCGGCCATATTGGCCTCTACGACATCATCGACGTAAACATAATCCCGCGTCTGCATCCCGTTGCCGTTGATGATCGCCTGTTCTTTCCTCAGCAATTTCTGGGTGAAAATAGCGACCACCCCGGCCTCTCCAAAGGGATCCTGCCGGGGCCCATACACATTGGCGTATCGAAGACAGGCATATTCGAGGCCTCTATTTTGTTTATAGTAATAGAGATATTTTTCTCCGGCCAGCTTGCTGATTCCATAAGGACTTACCGGGCAGGTCGAATGGGTTTCCGACGCGGGAAACTGATATTGTTCTCCATAGATCGCACCGCCTGAAGAAGCGAAAATAACCTGCTTGCTGCCATATTTCACCCCGCATTCGAGCAAATGAATTAGCCCCAATATGTTTACCTGGGCATCAAACAGGGGATCATCCGTAGACCTTCGGACGTCAATTTGCGCGGCATGATGGCTGATCATTTCCGGTTTTTCTTTTTTAAAAATCTTTTCCAGTTTGGAATGAAGGATATCCAGTTTGTAAAATTTTGCCTCTTTGTTGATATTCCTCTTCTTCCCGGTCGACAGATTATCGACCACGACGACCTCATGACCTTCAAAAATAAGACGATCGACAATATGAGAACCTATAAAACCAGCGCCACCGGTAACCAAAACTTTCACTTTTCTAAAAACCCCTTTCTGATATTACTATTCAGGGGCCTGTCCGGAGAAATGATTAAAACCATATGTCCGCTGTAGACTCGCTCCCAAAGCAAGCTTGGAGCCTCCAAATGCCCCTGAACCCCGCGCCACACACCGGCATAGCCGGATGCTTCGCTTACTCGACAAAATTGTGAGATCGTTTTGTCATGCAGTAACCCTTCAGTAAAACGGGGCGATACACGCGAAAGCGCCTGGTGTGCCGTTAACGGAGACTTCGGCGAAGTTCGTTTATCCCACCCTAATGTAAAATCCAGAGATACGGATAACTTCGTCGGCGTCGGAGGGAATGGCATTCCAGGCACTTGACAAACCGTGACTGAATCGTTACGTCGTGCGCCCTTTTCTATTGATTTGATGAGCGTTTTAAATGGATTAAGAATTCCTTGTTTCCTTTTTGTCCTAATATCGGAGATTCCACAACGCCGGCCGATTGAAACCCCAGGTCAGCGCTAAACTTTTCAATTTTCTGGACCGCTTTTTGACGCAATTTCTCATCTCTGACAATGCCCCCCTTCCCCACTTCCCCTTTTCCAACTTCAAACTGAGGTTTGATGAGGGCAATCATCTCGCCATCCGGCTTTAAGAATTTCGATAGATGCTCTAAAACTAAAGTTAATGAAATAAATGAGAGATCGATCACCACCAGATCGACTTTTTCACCAATTTTTTCCCGCTCTAAATACCTGACATTCACTCTTTCTATTCGCACGACCCTCGGGTCTTTTTGCAATTTCCAGGCAAGCTGACCGTAACCGACATCAACCGCATAAACCTTAACGGCCCCTTTCTGAAGGAGACAATCGGTAAATCCTCCAGTAGACGCCCCGGCATCCAAAACCGTCTTTTTCTGAGGAGATACATTAAAGGCGGTTAACGCCTGTTCAAGTTTTACGCCCCCGCGGCTGACATAAGGAATGACTTTTCCCCTGATTTCAATTTCAGAAGGAAAAATCAGGGTGCCCGGTTTATCCACGCGGGATCCTTTAATATAAACAGCGCCTGCCATGATGAGCTGACGAGCCTTTTCCCGGCTGGGAACCAAATGATTTTCAACAAGAAGTTGATCCAGCCTTTTCTTTTTAGGTAAAGCTGACGTCTTCATGAGAAAACTTCACTTTCTTCAGGCTGTTCAAAAAGCCTCAGTTGCCCCCTTCGGGGACTTCCTGCATGCAAGCTTTTGCGGGTGGGTCGCAAGCCGCAGGAGCGAGGCAACCCGGAGCCACAAAGCTTGCTCGCGAGCGTTCCCGCAGCGAAGCTATGCTTTTATCCTCTTCTGTGAGGATTGCCGAGCAACGAGAACGCAGCAAATGAGGCTTTTTCAACAGCCTGTTACGGATGAATTCCAGAACCCTGAGGGTTCCCCTCAGCAATTTGTACCTCGCAAAACTCATTTCTTTTGAAAAACTTCTCAATTTTTAAAGCGATTTTTTGGGCATCTAAACCGGCATTTTCCCTGAGTATTTTTTGACTGCCCTGTTCAACAAAATGGTCGGGAATTCCGATTCGAAGAATTTTTGGGGAACAGCCTTCTTCCTGTAAAAGTTCCAGGACCTTTGAGCCAAAGCCTCCGGCTAAAGCATGTTCTTCCAAAGTCGCCAGCCAGGGTGTTTTACGAACGATTCCAAGAATCTTTTCCCGATCCAATGGTTTTGCGAATCGGGCATTGAAAACCCCGGCTGAAATCCCTTTCTTGGCCAGCATTTCCGCTGCCCGCAAGGCCTCCTGTACCATTGACCCAATGGCCAGAATAAAAAGGTCGGAACCTTCCAGAAGGACCTCCCCCTTTCCGACCGGTAAAGAAACAATTTCATCATCTAAATTCACCCCGACCACTTCTCCACGGGGATAACGAATCGCAGAAGGGCCTTCCCATTCTATTCCCGTCTTGATCATCCGCCGGAACTCATTTTCATCCTTGGGCGCCATGACCACCATCTGTGGAACCGCTGAAAGAAAAGCCATATCAAATACGCCGTGATGGGTTGCCCCGTCCTCTCCCACCAGTCCGGCCCGATCCAGGCAGAATAAAACCGGGAGGTTCTGGATGCAGATATCATGGATAATCTGATCGACGGCCCGCTGAAGAAAAGTCGAGTAAATCGCCACGACGGGACGCATCCCTTCGGCCGCTAACCCTCCCGCAAAGGTCACCGCATGCTGTTCCGCAATCCCGACATCATAAAACCGTTCGGGGAAATCCTTTTGAAACCGCGTTAAACCTGTCCCTTCCGGCATGGCCGCGGTAATGGCAACGATACGCGAATCGGTTTGGGCCAGGCAAACAACCGTTTCAGCAAAGATTCTGGTATAGGTCGGCATCGTCGATTTCTTTTTAGGCTCTCCGGTTTCGATATGAAACGCGGAAGTTCCATGGAACGCCGCCTGCTCTTTTTCAGCAGGAGGATACCCCTTCCCTTTTTTGGTAACAAGATGCAGAAGAAATGGACCGGAAAGCTGCTTGATATTTTCCAGGGTCAATAAAATATGATCCAGGCGGTGTCCATCTATAGGACCGATGTAATGGAATCCAAGTTCTTCAAAAATAATACCGGGCCCGATCAGGCCCTTCATCCCCTCTTCCGCCATCTTGGCTACCTTGAACATCGGCTCGCCGATTTTCGGAATATTTTTTAAAATATACTCCGTTTCTTTTTTCAAGGCGGTAAACATTTTTCCCGTCAAAAGCCTGTTGAGATAGGCAGAAATCGCTCCCACATTTTTTGAGATCGACATTTCATTATCATTTAAAATGACGATCATATCTTTTCTCAGGGCGCCGGCATGATTTAAACCCTCGAGGGCAAGACCCGAGGTCAGCGCTCCGTCGCCGACGACGGCGATCACCTTATGTTTTAAACCCTTCTGGTCTCTGGCTTCAACCATCCCCAGAGCGGCAGAAATAGCGGTGCCCGCATGTCCAACGCCAAAGGTATCATAGATGCTTTCACCGCGTTTAGGAAACCCGCTGATCCCGTTAAATTGACGAATCGTATTAAAAAGACCATTTCGGCCGGTCAAAATCTTATGAGGGTAAGCCTGGTGGCCGACATCCCAAACGATCCGGTCTTCCGGAGTATTAAAAAGATAATGAAGCGCCAGGGTAATTTCCACAGCCCCAAGGCCTGCCCCCAAATGCCCGCCATTCACAGAGACGACCTCTATGATCCTTTCCCGAATCTCCCGGGCGACCAACGGGAGCTGTTCCCGGGATAATTTTCTTAAATCGGAAGGAAATAAAATCTGATCCAATAGTTTCATATTTATTTCTTCCTTTCGATACTATACCGGCCAATGGCACGGAGAGGATCCGCCTGGCGGTCGAAAATCGCTAAAGCATCCAGCGCCTGGCCGACCAATTCTTTCTGAAGCTTTTTAGACCCGTCAAGGCCGATCACATCAGGAAACGTTGTTTTATGGGCTGTTTTGTCTTTACCGACACTTTTGCCAAGCTCTGCCTGAGTCCCTTCGATATCCAGAATATCATCCGTAATTTGAAAAGCAAGCCCCACCCTCTGGCCGTAGGCCTCTAAAGCCTTAAGCTGTTGATCTGTCGCCTCTCCAATGAGAGCTCCAATGCGGACGGACACCGAAATTAAAGCGCCGGTTTTATGCTGATGAAGCCTCTGCAGCATTTCCGGAGTCACTTCTTTCCTGCCCTGAAGAGCAAGGTCAAGCACCTGGCCTCCCACCATTCCCCGGCTCCCGGCGGCAAAACTTAAATCCTGAATGATCTGGCACCCCAATGCTTTTTCTTTTTCGGATTTGCAAAACGAGGAGAGAATGTAAAAAGCCTCGGTCAGCAAGGCGTCCCCCGCAAGAATCGCGTTTGCCTCTCCGAATTTTTTATGGGCAGTCAGGCAGCCTCTTCGATAGTCATCATTGTCCATGGAGGGAAGGTCGTCATGGATCAGGGAATAGGTGTGGATCAATTCCACCGCGCCCGCGAACGGCAGGCATTTTTCGCTCACGCCTCCCACAGCTTCGCAGGAGGCCAACACCAAGACAGGCCGGAGCCGTTTTCCCCCAGCGAAAAGAGAGTAATGAATGACTTCATGAAGTTGTTCTGGAAAAGTATTAACAGGGGGAAGAATTTTCCTTAAGGTATTATCGATTTGCTTCTGATGGTCTTCAAAATATTCTTTAAAGTTCATTTCAACTTGGGGGACAATTATTCCTGGAGGTCTGGAGTATTAAACGGCTCAATTTTCTTTTGTCCGTTATAGCTTTGAATGAGAATTTCAACTTTTCGGTCCGCGTCTTCCAGATGTTTAAGACCGATTTTAGACAAAGCAACCCCTTCTTCGAAAGAAGACATCGCCTGATCCAGAGAAAGATCCCCTTTTTCGAGGCTTTTCACGATCTCTTCCAAACGGGCCATCGCTTCTTCAAATTTCAATTCACTCATTTCTTTCCCATTTTAAGACTGAAGTTTATTATACTAAAATCCTTAATATAATCAAGGGTTAGATCCCACCCTAGAACAGCGATAGAAAGTTGTCATTGCGAGCGAAGCGAACCCAAGACCAGCGATAGACTTCGCACCCACTTATTAATCATGTCATTGCGAGCACCGAAGGGTGCGTGGCAATCTTATCGTAAAATCTTGAGATTGCTTCACTTTGTTCGCAATGACAGCTTTCTAACTCTGTTCTTGGGTAGATTCCCCCGGAACGGCGATAGAAGGTGTCATTGCAAGCGAAGCGAAGGCAATCCCGCTCTGTTGTACGACGATTGCCACGGCACCCTTTGGGCGCTCGCAATGACAAGTAAATTAAGCGGTTAGCATGTCTATCGCTGTTCCTGGGTTCATCATGGGAAAACATCCTTTGCGCATCGAATCCCGAAATCAGGTTGGGCAATACTGGGTAAAACAGGGAAGCGGTGTGTTGTACGGGCGAACGGAGTCGCGGATTCACTCCAGGTTCCCCCGCGCAGGATTTTAAATTTTTTCCCAAAAGCCGTTCTTTTCAGCGTATTGCCCGGATAAGGTTCGTACCAGGAAGAGGTCCATTCCATCACATTTCCAGCCATATCATGCACCCCATAGGGCGACACATCGCCCTGGAAAGTCTCAGGGGGAACCACTTTTTTTAAACCTGATTCCAGGGTATTGGTTCTTTCTTTGTAAAAATCGTTTCCCCATGGCCATCTTCTCCCATCAGCGCCACGAGCGGCTTTTTCCCATTCTTCTTCTGTTGGCAATCTCTTCCCCTTCCATTCGCAATAAGCTTCGGCATCGAAATAGGAGACATCGCTCAGCGTTTCTTGATCCGGGGGTTTTGAAAAACCCGGATCAGTCCAGATACAAGGTTCCTGGTGACGGGTTTGTTGTACAAATTGACGGTACTCACCCACTGTCACTTCATTCTGATCAATATAGAAGCTTTTAAGGGATATCCGATGTCTTGGAATTTGATCCACCCCCACATCGATTCCTTCAATTCCATCTTCAGAGGAGGCTCCCAGAGTAAAAGACCCTGAAGGAATTAAAACCATTCCAGCCGGAAAATCCGCCTTGACATGCTTCAAAAAATTTCCCCAACAAACGAGCAGTAAAACCAGGAAAAACATTCCTATTTTCATGAGGCCTCCTTCACGCATCTAAATCCGATAGACCGGTGTCTTTTTTCCGCCCTGACGGCATAACTTCGATGACTGGTCCTGCTAAAGGGATGAGCTGGAAGCGTCCATCCACCGCCTCTGATCACTTTAAATTTTTCTCCGAAAGCCGTTCTTTGCAAATCATTACCGGGATAAGGTTTATACCAAGATGAGGTCCATTCGGCAAGATTGCCGCACATATCCATGACGCCGTAGGGAGAAGCGCCGCCCGAAAAACTTCCAACGGTCGTTGTCCAATTTAACTGACTTTCATCTGTGTTACATTTCTTTGGATCAAAAACATTCCCCCAGGGCCATTTTCGCCCGTCGGTTCCACGTGCTGCCTTTTCCCACTCTTCTTCGGTTGGGAGCCTTTTTCCGCGCCAGGCGCAGTAAGCGGAAGCGTCTTCAAAATCGACGTAACTGACGGGATAATTTTCCTGGCCTTCCGGGGGATGTCCTTTTTGCCACTGATAGTAGTCAGGAAAACGGGGCTCTGAAGGGACCCGATGCTTTGTCGCCTGGATAAACCCTTCATATTGTTGAATGGTCACTTCAAAACGATCAATGTAATAATCGGGAAGAACCACCTGATGCCTTGGGACTTCATCTACCCCCACATCTATGCCGACAATACCATCCCGCTCATCGCTCCCCATGATAAATGGGCCCGCGGGAATTTTAACCATTTTCTCTTCTTCTCCCGCACCCATTCCGATTTTCCTGTCAAAAAAATATTCGAATGTCAAAAAACTCCCCAGAAGAAAAAATAAAACAATCCAGACCTGTTTTTTAAAATGGCGGTTCATTTAAAACTTCTGAACCGATTTTATTAAAAACTTTTTTAACGAACGCGTGCTTGAATATTCAATTGCTCCTGTCCCATCCACCGGCGTCTCCTGGCCGGTATCAGAATCAATGAGTATCAATGAGGCCTGGTTCATTCCCGACGCAAATGGAACCTGTTTCCATTCCAGAACCACTTTTTTACCTTCAGGGGCCTTAACGATCAAATTCCACTCCTGGACAGGTCTTAAAGATCGAATATCCCACCAGAGAGGAGGGGTCTTTTCAATTTGATTATCAAAATAGGCGTCAAACAAACCGTTTAACATCGCCTGCGTATCCATGGGATCCATCCCATCTTGACCCTCTTTCCACAAACCGATCCGAAGATCTTTTTTAAGAAGGACATGATCAACCTCTGTTTTCACCGTGAACAAAAGGGTTGTATCTCCACTCCAAACGTCATCAGGGAAAATCAAGGTCAATATCACTAAACAGAAAAAAAAGAAGCCTTTCATGGACATCCTCCGCTATCGACATAAACCAAAGTATAGGCCGCATCATTTAAAAGAACCTGAAACCAGTACCCATTCCATGGATCAAGGTCAGCCGGCGGATTAGCCGGCGGATTTAATATATCAACGTATCTCTCTGCGCTATATTGAGTTCCGTCGAAGGAATAAATTGACGCGTCGACCCACCCGCCGCTCACAGCATCCATAAAAGGAACAGAGGCCGATGTTCCCTTCTTGATACAGGTATCCTTTAAGAAGATAGGATGAAGATAAGGATTCCCGATCATGTTCCATCCTGTTTGCAAAGGAATCATCACATTAGGAGAGTTTTCAGGAGTCCCTAAAGAATTTCCCAGCGTGTCCGAGGCCTTCAGAATGCTATTGTTACCGGGAGAATAAAGAAAATAACCGTTCCCTCCGGATACCATGGCAGGAATAGAATAAAAGCCATTATTCCATTGATAAACCGTAACCGGTTTTGACACATCATTTCCAAAAACAGACGCGGGATCATTCGTTCCATTTAACCGGTAAGGAACGCTGACTAAATTGTACCCTGATCGTAAGGCCGTATGTCCCGGGCAGTTGACACAGGTTGATAAGAAAGACCTGTTGCTAGCCTTATCAACGGCCTTGACGGCAAAATAGTAAATCGTATTTGAGTTTAAACCCGCAAGGGTAAACAGTTCATGATGCCCGGAAGGACCCGGCAGGGGTGGCTGGGTAACCTGACCGGCATTTTTAAATTCAATCTGCCGATCTTGAACAAAGGCGGCTCCATCTTCAACAATTGGAAGTTCAGAATACCGGATGTCATATTGATAGGCTGTTCCTGCTGTTCCATTGTCACCGGTCGCCGTCCAGGAGAGGGTCACCGAGGTTGAGTTAATCCCGCTGGTAACGACGAAAAGATCAGAAATTGCGGCAGGAGGCGAGGTGTCAGTCAGAGGCAGGGTCGTGCCGGAGACAATATTTGAAATGGCCGAAACGATTCCGGACGAATTAACGGCCTTTATCGCGAAATAGTAGATCTGACCTGTGGTATTGTTTGAAAGAAGATTGCCAACCGTAAACGACTGAACACTTCCGGCAGATGCCGGGGATAAGAGATTTAACACCTGAAACGCGGTATCAAAGTTGACCGAGGTAATCGGGTTGGCTGAAATTCTTAGATCATACCGCATCGCGGCGCCGATTTGTCCGTTGTTCCCGGGCGCGGTCCAATGAAGAGTCAGCGCATTAGAGGTAGTGTTTGAGACGACCATATCTGAAATAGCGGCGGGCGGTGTTAAATTAACCACGCCGCCATTATTGACCAATACAGGGCTGTTTGAATTAATCGGAGAAATATTTGCCGGGTTTCCCGCGCACCGAAACGTGATGATGTCCATGGCCTGCGTTCCACACGCTTTAATGGCAAAATAAGTCAGAGTTCCTTGAGGGAGTCCCACAAAATCAAAAAATTCACGTGTCCCTGCCGCATGAGGAACGGAAAGGCCATTCCGTCCGGTGCCATCTGTCGCAAGAACAGGGGTTGCCGTATTAAATGAACTGTCATTGGTAATCGGGGCGCCGGACCACCGAAGATCGTAGGCCGCCGCTGTACCGATTGAACCTGTGTTTCCAGGAGCTGTCCAGGTGAGTTGAACATTATTATTCGTCAGCGAACCGGAAACTACCGTCAGATCGGATATCGGTCCGGGTGCGGTTATCCCTGTTCCCACGGTCCCCGAAGCGGAGGTTGCAATAAAAACGGAAGGATTCGCGGGTGAAAGAGAAGAAATATTTCCGGCTCTGTCTGTTGCTTTAACCGCAAAATAATAGGTTGTCGAAGGGTTTAAATTGGTGACGGTAAAAGTCTCCGTAAAGGTCAGCGAAGTTCCGACCGCAAACGGAGTCGCAGAAATGGTTATTTTTTGCGCCAGAGGAATGGCCGCGTAGTTCAACTCCGTATTGATCGGGCTGGTGGAATAAGCGACGGTATAAGTTGCCGCACGGCCCAGGTCCCCATCATCCCCTGAAGCCAGCCATTGCAGAGACACAGAAGAGCTTGAAACCCCCGTATAGGTTAAGGTTGAAATGGGAGAAGGAGGCGTGGCGTCCGGATCAAAAGCCGTCATTAAAGATTCTCCGAATGAGGTATATGTTTGAAAACCAATCGTCGATTGAAGCGAACCTGAAGAGGCGGTGCTAAGAACTTCCTTATCGGTCCAGGCTTCATGATGCCACCCGTACTGGTGATTGTGGAGTATGCTCAGGTCGCTCACAGGGTTTTGAACGGTACTGAGGGGAGAAAAAGCAACCACACATTCCGTGGCATTCGCGCTCGACGGAACAAATTGGTCTATGGGATGTCCGATCACGCCAAGAAAAAGGTCATTTGAGGAGGAATCGGAAGATAACTGGATCCACCGGGGAACCAGATCACTCCCCACCAGGGGAACCTGCTGATCCACCAACCACCCGTCGGTTGAATTCCATTTCCGAAAACGGGTTCCGTAATAAAATTTAGTCGCCGCCGAAGAGGCGCTAAAATAATTACAGACGTTGACCGACCTGGGAGAACCAAAAACAGTTAATAACTGGCCCGAGTCTTTTTCCCAGGCAAGATCAAACGTTCTTCCCACATTAAAAAAGTTATCCTTTTGATCGGATTGATAAAGAAGATCAATACTCCCAACGGCAGGAGAATCGATCTGACTTTTAACCTCAAAGGCATCGATCGGGACGGGGGGAGCCATTCCTATGGTAATCGGCCCGAATTGTTCCGCGCCATAAAGTCCATAAAATCTGGAAGGGGTTTGCGTCCATGGCGCGGCCGCGGCAAAAGAGGAGGGCCATGTCCCATAAGAAAGGTTCATCTGCACCGACTTGGCCTGAGTGCCGGAAACCGAACTATCGGTATAGGTCAAAGCATTTCCATTCCCGTTGGTGTTGACCATGATCCAGTAACTGTTTCCTTTTGTCAATAGAATGCCGGGAACAGTGATTTGATTAATCCACGTATTATCCGTCGATCCCGGGAAACAGGTTCCTGTCACAGGCGCCATGGGTCCCAACAAATTTCCGGGAACGCCGCCATTATCCGAATAAAGCGCGATTTGAAAATTTCGGCGGGTTGAAACAGGATCACAGGTTTTTAAAAAAACCGACAAAGCTTTAATAGTCGTATTGTTTTTAACCTTGAAAAGGGAACCTGTCACTCTATTTGAAGTGCTGAATGAATCGGTAATCGCGGCCCCGGGAAACGATGGACTATTCTTTGACCCGCTGGGTTCTATTCTTAATTGATGGGTTGAATTCGTCAAATTGCTTAAGGAAAAAAGAATTCTTCTCCGAACCGGGCTTAAAGAATAGAAATCAATACTCCCCTTAATCTGGTTATCCAAGTAAATGTCCGCGATTCCAAGACCTTTATTCTTCTGCCCGATGATATTGATTTCTGTCCCTGAGAAAGTCAATTCTCCAAAATCAGAAACCACCTGGGAGACTTTTTCGGTTACCACCGAACCGGGCGGAACGGTTGAACTGGCACTCCATTCACCTGTTAAACTAAAGGAAGGAGATGCCGTATCCATCCTGGAAACAGGAGACCCCCAACTTGCGCCATTCCATATCTGAATGTAATATTGGCCATCGAGGGTTCCGGTTCCCATTGCGATCTGGTTAGAATTAGAATCCCCCGACAATTTAAAATAAATCAACCCCGTCAGGGAATCGGCGGCGGCCTGGTTAGCCGTTGCCTGCGCCGACCATTGAACCCCATTCCATATCATGTAGGATGGGGTTGGATTACCGACAGATCCCCACGCCAAGAACGCTCGTCCGGAGCGATTTTCATAAGCAATATCAAAAGACTGTCCTATAACTGGGGGAGTACAGGTTGAACAGAGATTGATATTGGAGGCCGGAAGGATGACGACCTGCTCATTACCGAAAGAGGTTCCGTTCCAGATCAACGCATGTATCACACCATTTGTAACAGAGCTATCCGGATTAACATTTCCGGTCAGGTAAACCAGGACAATTTCGTTACTTTTAGGATTGGGTTCAAGACGTACCCACAAAGGAGTTCCCGTCGGACTTCCCGGAACCGTTCCTGACGTCCAGGTTAGACCATTCCAGATTTGATATTGTGGCGCTGAATTTCCTGACATGCCATACACCGCCAGGCCTTTTCCAGACAAACTTTCGTATGCGATGTCAAAGGAACGTGAAAAAGCTGCCGAAGGGGTCACATTGGGAGGAGAAGATCCCCAGGAAGTCCCGTTCCAGACTTGCAGAGTCAAAGAAACATTACTGATCGACCCTGAAATTTTTTCAGGGGTTCCTGATTTTGGACTAGGCCGGATCACTTCCCATAATACGGGACTGGCGGGAGTTGCGGATGTCGAATTTTCAGTAGCCCAGGGCGAATATCCATTCCATTTTCGATAGAAAGAAAAAGGAGAAAGCGTTGTGCCGTATACCGTCAACGCGGGATTGGTTATGGTCCCGAATTTGACAAAATCAACAACAGTGAAACATCCTTTCCCCCCGTCAGGATTTAAGACACAGATTTCTCTTAATCCAAGCCCGGCAGTAGGATCAATTGAGATATTTGCTCCAAGACTATTGTTTGTTAAAAAACTACTGCTGCTCACGGATATATCAGGAACCACATGGAACGCGTATCTTCTTCCAGGAAAGGTTGTCCATCCAGTACCGCCGGTTGCCGGCCATGGATTGGAAAATGGCGCTGGATATCGTTTGGCGCTTGTTTCTGTCGTTCCTTCGTCATAGGTTAACGTCGTTAGAGGCCCGCTGACATTGACAAGGATCCAATATTTTCCGGCTGGAAGCTGGGTTGGCGGGATCGAAATCGTGTTAAAAGAACCCGGGAGAAGCGTCTGAGAGGATGTTGTTAAAACCCGGTTTCCCGGCGTTCCATTATTGTCGTCATAGATGGCCGCCTGCCCAAACGGACTACCTGAATCGACCGTGTTGACAAAGAAGGAAATTCCGATCATATGAGAGATCGCGGTCGTTATGAATTGTGTTCCGGTGAATTGATTGGAGTCAGGACCATCGGTATTACAGGGAGCCGGCGCAAAACAGGAGGATTGCCCTAATGGTCTTAGATTGGTCACACCAAAAAAAGAATAGCGAGTTTGCGGAATTAAAGTCGTCGCCGGAAGAAACATAGCCGGCCATGCTGATGTATAGGTCAGGGGCGACTGAACGCTGTTGGCCACAACCCCTCCCCCGGAATCATAAGCAAAGGTCGTTCCCGCACCCTTGGCATTTGCCATGATCCAGTAGGTTCCAGCGGAAAGGGCTACCCCAAAATTTCCAACCTGAAATCGATTAAAGCTGTTAGGAATCAGACTGGTATTGGAGATGTTGAGGGCGCCTATCTTCGAATTTCCCGGTGTTCCGCCTGCTCCGGAATTGTCATAAATGGCCATAGTGGCTGACGGTAAAAGAGGGTCAACCGTTTTAACATAGGCATAAAGATAACGAATTTGAGTATTCACACCTACGGTGAGACTATCGCTCCCTGTCGCCTCATCCTGATAAATTCCGGAACTATTTGTTCCTGTCTGGGCACTCCCAACCACCGGGTAATAGGAAAGGTAAATTCCGTACCGGATCCCTGGACGCTGTCTCCATGTTGTTAGAAGACCTCCTGTCGCCGGCCACGACCCATAAGTCTGGTCTTTGGAAATTCCCGCGCAGGGCGTCGCGGGAATTAGAGAAAATCCATCAATCGTACAATTTGCCACATTTTGTTCACTCACGATAAGAGTCTGCACTCCGTTGACATTAAACAATACCCAATAACTGGCAGGAGCGGGTAAAATAACCGGCGCGCTTAAATTAAAATCGAAAAAATTCGGGGGACTGCCATCGGGCAGGGGCGATGGGGTTAATTCGAGGATTTCTCTGGAAGCTAACAAGGTGCCGGGTACCCCTCCGTTATCTGTGTAGATCGCAACCTGGCCGCTTTTTTTACCCTGGGTCGAATCGACCAGAGAAACTCCTATTTCAATTCGGCTTAAAACAACCGCGGGTGAAGTTTCCGCTGAAATGTAAAAACGATTCCCGGTCATCTTGTTCTGGTAAAGCGAAGAAGAAATAGTTCCGGATGATTGCGAACCAAGGGTGTTTGACCCATCGGTCAGAATAATGGCGGCTCCGGGTTTAAAATCATTTCCAGATAGCAGAATGGGAACCTCTTTCGACCCCTGGATAAGCCCTCCCGGTGTCACGCTCAAAATCGTGGGGCCATAATTAACCGTAAAAAGACCGGGAGAAATATAACTCTGCCCCCCTGAAACTAAATCGGTAATAACGACTCCTCTGGTTCCCACAACCGCGTTCGGGGAGACGTCAACTTGAATGGACACCTGATCCGGAGAGAGCATGGTTTGACTCGTCACATTGATATCGGAACTATTTCCGGAAAATGAGACCGCAAAACTGGCCGGGAATCGATATCCGGATAGAACTAAAGTCTGATTGGCCGCCCCCTGCCCCCTGCTGTTTGGAATCACGGAATAAATCGTCGGAGAATTCGAAAGACTGGCATTGATCGTGACCATTCCTTTGCCAATGACATTGGACCTGTCGGAATTGGTGATCGTCAAATCGTAAACGCCCGGAATGGCGTTTAAACTTATGGATCCTGTCGCGGTTACGGTGTCCACTCCACCCAAATGCGCAACGGTCGTGGAGCCGGTAAAACCAGGGAATGTAACGACCGCGCCGTTTTGGATGAATGTCCCCGAAACGGATAAGTTGACAGCGCTCCCCTGCGTGAAAGTGAATGCGGAAGTCGTGGCGGAAATCGTAGGAAAACTTTTAAAATAATTGATACCCACAGGAGTAACCAGAGAAAAAAATGCGCCCGCCGTCTGGTTTGTAAACTCTGTCCAGGAAGAAGTGTTTCCATCCCAGCGAATAGTAAAAAGTTGATCTGAAAAATGATTATTATAGGGGCTGTCCGTTGTTTTCATTGCCCCCAAAATATCCCCCGTTCTTGGATCAGAATCAAATTGAAGGGAACCAAATAGAGGATAATTAGTTCCTGAAGCATCGGCAGGAACGGCGGTGATGAAGGTGTCGGTCGAATCCCACCCTGACGCCGGCACCCAGGACTGATAACGAAGGCCTCCAAAACCGGTCACACCATCATAGAAATCGGCATAAACGGCAAACAGCCTGTTTGCCGGCGCTGTTTTCCAGATTAAATCAAAATTGGTCTGATCAAAGCCGGGGAAAAGAGCATTTAAGCGATTACTCAACAATATTACCCCCATTAAATTACCGGGATAAGAATTAGGAGGCGGCCAGGTTGTTCCATCCCATATTTGAACCTTCAAGATACCGGTAGAACCATTCTCTAATGTGGCCAGTGCGATCTTATTGGAAGCAGGATCGGAAACCAACTTGATGGAGAATAAATTCGTCGTGGCAGTACTTCCTGTTGGAGCCGGATTCGGAACTGTCAAAACACAGGTCGAGGTCGTTCCACTCCAGAGGCACGATTTGGGTGTTCCATTATTGACTTCTAACCAGGCGAGCATCCCCTGCTTGCCGATCTGGCTATAGGCAAGATCAAACGGGGTTGAATCGGCGCGGGTTGCTGTCGATACCTGATATTCGGGAGAAAAGGCGCCCGTATTTCCATTCGCGCTACCGTTCCAAGACCGCAGATAAAGGTTTCCCTTATCATCCTGATAAGCAAGGAGAATCTCATTTTTGGTGCTATCCGGATTGGACAGCAATTTTGCTCTGGCAAGAAATGTGGAATTATTCGAATCCGTCGGATTGATGGCAGTCAAAAGGGTAATCGGGTTTCCCCAGCAGGGGGGGGAAGAATTTCCATTGACCGAAGGGTCACACGGCGTGACAGCAACGCTCTGAAAAAATCGACGACCATAAACCCCAAGATACGTTCCATAGACGATGAGTCCGTTCCCCGATTGTGATTCAAAGGCCACATCAAAATTTTTACTCGAAATTGAACTGGAAAAATCGGTAATGAGCAACGGATGGCTCCACGTCCCCTGGTCCAGGACTTGAAATTCTATATAGGGATAAATCAGGTGCGCGGCCATTTGTTGTAATTGAAAAGGATGCGATTTAAGAACCAGCGCCTGGGGCATATAATAACTTTGAGAGTTTTGAACCAGGTTGCCCTCTTGTGACCATATCCCGTTCCAGAACAAGTTATAAGGAACTCTGTTTCCGATGCCGGCCCGGGGATCCTCATAGACGGTGATGGCGGGGGTTTTTGATCCAAAAAAAGGTTGAATTGAAAAGCCGGACGCGACCGTAGAGACTCCGCCATCCGGATTCGTCAGCGTCACGCCCACTCGAGACGGCATTACATTTTGAGAGACAATGATGTTCGCGATTGCCTCTGTTCCAGGTCCATTGACCGTAAAAGCATTGACCGTCAGACCGGGGACAGAAAATGAAAGATTGGCTCCGTTTTGAATCCCCGATCCATTGATTGTTAAATCAAACGTCATCCCTTGCGTCACGGTTAATGGATTAGTCACTAAAGGTAAAGTCATCACGGGAGAGGGATTAATGATAAGCGTTTTTGTCGCGCTGCTTCCGTCTCCATTGGGAGGCAGGGGATTGGTAAAAGTCAGAACCACCTGCGAAGGTGTCGTAGATCCAGCCTGAACGTTCACATAGATAAATACGTTAGAGCTGGTAAAAGTCGTTGAACTCGTCGACACAAATTGAACATTGGACGGAATAACCCCGGAAGGACATAAATTTTGAAACGGACTCCGTGCGGGATCATTCGGAGAGGTTACAGAGGGATCCGAGAAAGTCACTTTGACTCCACACTGAAACCCCGATCCGTAGATCGCGATATTTTTACCAACGGCGCCCTTTCCCACGCTGGAAGGATTTAGACTGACAGCCTGAAGAGCCGCGGCAACCTCATCCGGATTTATGAGCCCGGTCAACAAAATCCAGGCGACTCCATAGATAAATATTTTATTCAAATTCTGACTTACTGAACGATTTTGTTTTTGGATTTTTTTCATATTTTTTGGTTCTATCCAGCTTTTGGCCCGCCCGCGCACCAGGCCTGCCCGCCTCCTCCGGCTGTGTTTCGTCCGTAGTGGCAGGTATTCATAATTTCATTGTGACATCGTAAAAAACATTGGAATTGTTTGTTAACCGCATCATAGGCCCAGCGGGGTTTAGAAGCCACGGTTCCCTCTGCTTGAGGACCGAAATTAATTAAATGAGTGTCAACTATTCCGTCAACGAGGCCATCCTCTCCATCGGGAGGTAAACAGGGATAGGTCGTTCCTGAAGCAACTCCGTTACAAAGGGCGACATCGACATCCGCGATATGGCCCCGGCCATCTCCATATTGGGTATTTTGCGCTTCTACGTTACTATGGACATTATAGTGACACTCATGGCACATGGCGCCGGTCCATTGGAGGTGATACATGTGAAGATTTCCGTTCCAATGCGTATCTCCCCCCTGGAAGACATCCCCAAAAAAATTAGTCCAGGAAGAGTCCGTGTGATTGGCTCCCGGTTCGGAGGGGTCAAACGCCCGCCGGTCATGGCATTGGAAACAAAGCAAAAAGTTGTCAAAATACGACCGGGTCGCCAAATCCGCATTGACAGCGCCGTTCCCGTCGCTGGTGGTACAGCCAATTCCACCACTGGGTCCGTTTCCATTCGGCGGGCTTCCTTCAAAACATCGGGTTGGATTTTGAATATCGGTATTGTACCGGTTGCGCAATATCCGAATGAAGGTCGAACCATGGGGGCCAACCGGTTCATATGGACTTAATGTCGGCTTGATGGCTAAAAAGTTGGACAGGGTATCCGTTGCTCTTAAATTTGACTCGGTCACGGGTCCCTTAACAAGACTGGTTTTTTCGCTGTTATGGCAATCGGTGCATTGAATCGTCACATTTTTTAACGCAGTGACCGGATTGGCACAATTTAAATGAAAGGCTTCTGTGAGCTGTTTACAGATTTGAGATGTCCCGTTTCTTCCTGCCGCGCCAACGGGATGAAAAGAGGCATTCACAAACTGTTGGGAATGGTCCGGAGCCGTATCCGGGGTGTTGGGATTAAATTCTTTTCGTTTGTTGCTGAACCCTCTTAAACTGAAATCAGCGTTTGCGGGCCTGAAATCCCTTGGGTCAGACCGCATGAACGTATCATCGGGAAAACGGTCTCCATTAAAAATATTGGTGTAGCTGTTTCCATGGCACCGGAAACAGACCTCATAAACATAAGGCTCCCGGTCATTTCCCGGAACGCCATGTCCTACCACAAGACCATTGAGGTCGATCCCCTTCATCCCTTTGAGCCGGTTTCCGGGTTCCACCTGATGGGGATTATGGCAATCGGTACATGTGACATGGGGAATTTTGTCCGGACCCAGAGACCCCGGCGTAAATTCGTTGTTTGCCGGCGGCGCCGGACTCCCTAATTCCACCCCTTCCTGGGGTCTTGCCACAAATTCAGGCTCATGCTTTCCCCCATGTCCAAGGGTTAGATTCATGGCGCTTCCGCATTCTGGAAAATTTCCGGCGCCGATTAAATTCGCCTGAGGGTTCCAGGAAGTATAACAGTTGATGTTACTCGTTGGATTAATATCCTTCGAAAACTGGCTGTTAATATCGGGTGCCACCGTGGAAGTCTGAAAACGAGGATTGCCTGTGCTGGTCGGATCTCCGGCTACCAGCGTGCTTAAGGGATAACTATTGTAGCTATTGACTTGGCCCGAAACAGCCGGTTTGGTATTTGGCGAATGACAAAGAAAACAGGTTTTTTCCGTCGCATCCTGTCCGGTCGCATCGACTCCTTCCCGGTGAATTCTTTTGGCTCCCCGAACGGTATGCGGATCGTGGCAGTTCCGGCAGGCAAACTGTTCGATGGTATGGGTGCCGTCAAAGTCATAAGGGTTGCTCGAATCGGGGTAGGGGTTGTGAAGGGCCTGGCTCACTTGATGAGTGCTCCCGACCCAACCCGGTTTCGCATGGCAATAGAGGCAGATAATCTGCTCCCCGGGATGATTGGCATCATTCTGAAAAATACTGGCCCGCAAAAACTTGGGATAGTCGACCTGATGCGGGTTATGGCACGAGGTACATTGAACCGAATCGTAAACGTTAATGTTATCCCCTGGATATCTCGCCGCCGGAGAGATCGGAGTGTGATCCGTTACGGTGATCCCCGGACCTTTTTGCAGCGGCGCCCCCGGATCAACCAGTTCCGTATCGGTTGCCGCCAGGGCAGAATCAAATAAAAACGAAATAGGATGGGTATTGGTCAAATTCGTCCCTAACCGACGGGTATCTCCGGTGTCTACTCCGCTCCCAAGAGGCATCGTATCAGGAATCGGTGGAATTTGGGAAGAATCAGTGGAATAGACATCCCCCTGTTTATACTGCATGGTATACGGTGTATCCATAAAGCCGCCTGAACCTGGTTTATTGAGCACGCCTCCCAGGGCGACGGTCCCGTCATGACAGGAAAGACAAAGTCTCGAATAACCGGTGGGGGCTCCTCGATTCAATTTCCCTTCGAACGACTTACTCCAGACCTGATCATACAACGTGTATGAGGCAGAGGAGAGTTGCCGGTTCCAAATCGGCGCTTGAATTGAAGTTGCCGCGGCAAGGTTCGCCCCATGCGGGGTATGACAGAAGACACAGATTTCATTGGTTTGAGGCGTAAAAACACGCCTTGGATCGGCTCCCGCCGTCCCTTTAGGAAAAATCTCAGGATGTTTGGTGACGTCAGGAGGATTGGCCGAAAGATTGTGACGGGTATTGGTAATATCCTCATGTTTGGTCGGTGGAGCTCCCGGCGGAGGAGCGATCTGGCCCATCACCGGAACAATGAGAAGGATAACGATGATTAAAAAGAGATCTCTTTTCCGGCCCATTATTTCGAACCTCCGTTAAACGAAGGAACCGGTCCCAAGAGTTGAAAGACCTGAACTCTTTTGTTATAAGAGTCCGCGACATAAATCTTTTCTCCCTCCACTCCTTCTTGCACGGCAATCCCGGCAGGAAGCCAGAACTCCCCCTCACGGTTTCCAGCTTTGCCAAAATTCATCAAGAACTCCCCTTTACTATTAAACATCTGAACCGTATCATATAACCCATCCACGGCGAAAAGAATCCCGTTCGAATCGACGGCAATCCCCTTAAGTTTGGAAAAGTTTCCAATCTGGGAACCAACTGAACCGATTTGCCTGATAAATTTTCCTTCAGGTGAAAATTGTTGAATCCGGAAATTCATAGAGTCTGAAACAAAAATATCGCCGCTGACAGGGTGGACGGCAATATGGGTCGGAAAATTAAACTCTCCCTCTCCAATCCCCCTTTTACCGATTTCAAAAAGCTTTTCTCCGGACAAATTAAGGGCCAAAATATGGTGTTCCGCGGTATCGACCGCGTAGAGTACCGACCTTTTCGGATCCAGACCGATCCCAGTCGGCCTCTTCATCGTGCCGCCCAGCGTCTTAAGAAATTTTCCCTCCGGATTAAACTTAAAAATTCGGCCGAGTTCGGAATCGGCCACATAAAGATTCCCCTGGTTGTCCAGGGTGAGACCGATCGGACTCCTCAATATGCCGCCGGGTATTTTAAAAACCTGCCGGTATACTTTTCCGGAAAAATCAAACAGGTGAACCACCTGCAGATCAGAGTCTGAGACATAAATTTTTCCCGACGGACTGGCAAAAACTCCATAAGGATGAATCAAGCGAGGGGTTTCTTCTTCTCCGAAGATAAAAGCGACCGCTTTTTTAAAAAAACCCTTTTTAGGTAAAACTTCCCTGGCGTCTTGAATTGTTTTCACGTACTTTATTCTGGGCGGATCAGGAGGAAGCGGCCAGGTTAAATTAATCTCCTCCCCCTTCTGGACGGATTTTTCTGTTGCGCATCCCACCAGACCTAAAACAATTAAAAAAGTCAGACTTGAAAGTAATACCATCTTCATTCCTGTTAAAAAGACCTTATCGCCCTCACTAAAAATTGCTGGCTGACCGAGTTAATGGATCCGATATCATTTCGCAGATATTGATAATCGGTACTTAACGTCAGACGCCCTAGTTGATGACTTAACCGGGTCTGCCCTTCAAAAGTTTTTTGGGCCGGAGCGCTTTTCCAATCATTAACCGACTCTTTTACGCTAAAGGTCCACAGGCCATTGATCCAGGGTCTAATGTTCCCTAAAAAGTCAACCGATGCCGCAGTCAGGCTGTTTCCATAAAGCCCCGACGGGTATTCGGTATGCGAGAGGTCTCCTAAAAGGGTAAACACCGTTAAAAACTGGTAACTCCCATGTAGTTCTTCCGAAAGGGTTTTCCCATCGACCCCAAAACCTGACACATCTATGTAGGTTAAATTTCCATTCAAAATCAAGAAATCGTTATAAAATATCATGTTTCTGATCTGTTTATCGGCCAGCGCCGTCAGACGTAATTCGTTCTGGTCATCCGACCGGGAAGGAACGGTCCGATGAATCTTCGTTAAAGTGCCATTTACCCCGACATGAATGATTTCGGTTTGGGTGTTATCAATCCCGGCTGATAGGGTATTCGTAAGGTCCCTCGAATCCCCCACCGTGTCATTATGATTTTGACTGATGCTTCCTCCGTACCCGGCGTTGACCCTTAAGAGAGGAAGGACTTTAAAATAGTTGGCGGACCAGTTCGCCTGGCCAAAATAGTTTTTCGACGACACCCCGCCTCCCGTAAGTTTAGTCGCTCCCGCTCCCAATCCGCCGGTTAACGTCAACCCAAAAAAAGGACGGTAATTGAGGCCTGTATTCGCGAAAATTGAGTCGGTCCGGCTGTTTCCCGTGTCAAATCTTGTATACTGGGCGCTGTTAAATAGATCCAGCTTTGAAGTGGGGTGAAGGTTCAACCCGCCGCTGACCAGATACCGTTTGAAATCCAAACTGCCGGGCGATTCGATGAAGTCAAAACGGAGATTTCCATCCCAAAACCGATTTGGCAAATAAAATAAATTTAAACCCAGCGCGTTTTCCTGATAAAAATTAAATCCCTGTACCGTGCCCCCTCGATTGGTGTAATTGGCATAAGCCCCTAACGTTAACGCCCGGGTCACCGCGCCGTTAAGATTAAGATTAATTCCATGCCCCCAGTTGGTCTCTCCATTTTCGTCTTTGCTCTGATTATAAAGATAGCGGGCATTCACATTAAAACTCCGCCACCTCCCGCCTGAATCGATCGATAAAACATCGGTTTCACTGGTCGGAAAAAGACCGGAACGATCACTGGTATAAGTCGTATGCGTTCCATTAACCGCTATGCGCGGCAGATAAATAGGGGTAAAAAGCCAGGCAAATCCATAGGTCGTGATCGTGTCGTGTGTGGTCAAGTCAAACTGGTTTTCCCGCTCCGATTTCTGGGCAAAAAGGGCCAAGGGAGAAAACCGCGGAAAAAGCGACAGATTTAAATTATAATCTTTCAGGGTATACCGGCGCGATTCCTCTTTGGGTCCTGATTGTGTGGTTTGATCGTCTGCCCACCCGACCGCGCCGGAGAAATAACCGAGCCGGGAGTCTATTAAATTTTGGGAATACCGCAAATTGTACCTCTGTTCAATTCCACGAGTTGAGCTTTTGGTCCCATTACTATCAATATCCGAATATAAATAGGCCCCTTCGATGGAACCTGATAATGCCCCATTCATTGCCGCAAAGGCGGCTTCTCTTTCCATTAACTTCATTACGACGATCACCAGGAAAATTCTGAAAAGAAACCTCCAAGGAATTATTTTTTTAAATTGTCGGCCATACGATTGCGTCATGGGCTCTTGGAATCTTCAAATTTCAGAACGTACTATTTTCTAATTTTAATAAATTTTGATGACGGCTGGACTCTTTAAATCACCTATCCATTCTCTTGTTCTTTTATCTACCTTTTCCTGAACTAACTTTTTCTTGATTTTCTCTTGATTGATTTCCCTAAATGGAAAAGGTTCGGGCGGTATCTTTTCCGCCACCTGAATGAGTGAAAATCCATACAGGGTTTGAATCGGACCGCTCACCTCTTTTTCTTTCAAGGTAAACGCCACCTGGTCAAATTCCGCCATCGCCATTTTCCCTTTATATTGAATTCTTAAATCTCCCCCAAAATATTTTGACTCGGGGTCGGAATATTTCTGAACCAGACTTTCAAAATCTTCCCCATTTTTTACCCGCTCGGAAAGTTCCAGCGCCTTCTCATATCCCCTCTTCCACCCCTCGTTAAAGCTTGAAGGGTCGACACTCACCAGAAGATGCCGGAGACGGACCCCTTCCGGTTTCATAAACTCTTCCTGATGCTTCTCGAAATAAGCTTTAATCTCCTCTTCCTGAACCAGAGCCTTGTCATAAACTTCCTTTTTAACCAGGTCATTGGGATCGACCCCCTCTTTTTTTGCCTTTTGCGTGACAAGCTCCCGGGCAATTAAGGTGTCCAAAACCTCCCTCCTGATCTCTTCCATTCGTTGAGGCGGAAGTTCGCCATGCCCCAGGTTAATTAAGGAGTTCCGCATCTCCTGCTTTAAAGTCACTTCTAAAATCGGAACCCCGTTGACCTCCGCGATGACCTTTTCCCTGTTTTGTTCGGTGGAATTCCCCTTTTTTTCATCTTTATTCTCATCCCCCCGCGAAAACGAAAGACCCGCCTGCCAAAAAAAGAAACCCAGAAAAAAATAAATAACTATTTTTGATGACAGCTTAGACATAAGGCACTGCTTGCATTTCGATCATTCATGTCGATCCCTGGTTGAGAAGGCGTGGGCGCTCTTAAGAAACGGGAATTGTTGACGGTTGTCACATTAATAGGGGCCGTTGACGCGGGTTGCCCCCCCGGCCGGCTGGCTTCATGCGGATTATGACACGAAGCGCATTCAATATAGGCATCATCAGGATTTGTGGGAAAAGTGGAGGGATAAGCCCTTAAACGGTCCCGTTTATCCGTCTGCAAACTTGCGGCATCACGGGTAATCCAAAACACTTTGTTAGATCCCGCCAGATGACCATCCGTCCCCTGAACGGCAATGTTGGTTAAATTGGTTCGGATTTCATTAAATTGGGGATCGGTGGCCGGGATCACCATGCCGACCGGATGGTCATCCGACAAATCGGTGGTTAGATTGGGAAAAGGAGCCGCTCCTCCCGCGTTTCCATTGCTCACACCTGCCGAATCATAAAAGGCAAATCCTCCAATGGTGCTATCTGTTCGATTGCCGGATTTAAAAGTTTTATTGGTCGGGTCCACCCCCCCATTAAGGGTAAAGTTTAATCCGATACTCCCTCCTGGCCCGGTTGCGGTTTTATTCGAAGTAAAAAATCCTCCGGATCCTGGGGCATTGATCAGGGAATCAAAAGCAATTGTACCATCATGGCAGGAAAGACACGCCAGAGAGACCCCTTTTGGCTGTCCCGGATTAGACCCGGCGGCATCGAAATTTGGACTCGTATAAGGCGTATAAGCCCCTGCTACAGGAAGTCTTCTGTTCCATAAGGGAGCTCCTCCACCCGCCACATCGGTTCGCCCACCATGGGGGGTATGGCAGAAGACACAGATATCGCCATTTAAATTAATAGTGCCATTAGATGATGCCAGAATATCAGGATTTGCCGCCAAATTATGTTTGGTATGAGCAATATCTTCAGAAGCATCAACTCCATTAACAGAAAACAAAACAAAAATTAAAATAAAAAAACTTTTGAAAAACCTCAAGTCGCTCATCATGGTTCATCCTTTCCGTAATTTTATAAGCTAAATTCAGAGATTATTTAGGCGTCTGTTGCCGAGTTTTCCACCTCTCTCCTAAATATTGGTAAACATCAATTCGTTTGTTGTATTGATCCGCTACATAAATCTGATCATTCTCATCAATCCAGAGACCCGCCGGCAGATACATCTGGCCGTCTCGTGCTCCGAGATCGCCAAAAAAGAGGAGAAGGCGGCCCTCCTGATCAAAGATTTGAACATTATTAAATGCCGCATCGACGACGTAAATATGGCCTTCACTGTCTACCCCAATTCCTTTCGGTTTTGAAAACTGGCCTAATCCTGTGCCCACACTCCCAAATTTAGATAAAAACCGGCCGTCGGAATCAAAAATCTGGACTCTAAAATTAAAGGTATCCATGACGTAAACTTTTCCATCCGGATCGACGGCCAGGTTGGTCGGAAAATTAAACTGACCATCGTTTACGCCTCTCCCGCCAAAATCGGAGAGGAACCTTCCTTCAAAATCAAAGATGTCGACGTTATGTTTCCGGGTATCGACAACATAAACCCGCCGTAATTTGTCATTTACCGCAATGCCAACCGGTTCTTCAAAAATTTCTTTTCCACCCATGGCCAGGAGGTATTTTCCATTCGGATCATAAACGACGACTCGTTTTCCAACCGTATCGGAAACATAAATATTTCCTGTGAAATCGGTGGTGACCCCCATCGGCCTGCTTAAAATCCCCGGCCCGTCTAACCCGAGGAACATAAACTCTTTCTTCGCGTAATCCATAACCAGAATTTTCCGCCAGGCTGAATCGGCCACATAAACTCTCTGCTTCCGGTCTGCATGGACCGCATAGGGTTTTTGAAGATGGACCGTCGGATCTTTGCCGACCAGGAATTGCATGACCGACTTTCCAAAACTTTCCTTCTCCACCTCTTTAGCCGATTCAATCGTTTTAACAAATTTGATCCGTGGCGGGTCGGGAGGTAACGGCCAAATAATTTCTGTTTTTTGAACAGGCGCTGTCGCGCACCCCACAAACAGGAGGATCGTTATAACTGATCCAATCTGGCAATAATTTTTAATCAACACTTCAATCCTTTTAACATTTTACAGGGCAGGCACAGGGACCTGCCCCTACTATTTCAGGCTGTTCAAAAAGCTTCAGTTGCCAGGCCGCAGGAGGGAGGCAACCCGGAGCGTACACGGTCAGTACGTGAGGATTGCCGACCAACGAGAACGCAGCAAATGAGGCTTTTTCAACAGCCTGCTATTTAACATGGCAGGTTAGACACAACGCGCTATTCTTATTACTCGTTCTCAAGAAGGGGTCCCTTCCTTCCAGGTTTTTTTCATCGGGATTATGGGGATCGTGGCAACTCGCGCACTGCACCTTATTATCTTCAAAGGTCTGAACACCGTTTGGGAACATCATTCCGCCATCCTTTTTAATCAGCGTAGGTTGATTGAACCCTGGATCAATATCCCGATTAGGAAAGGTCATTGAAATAGGATGATCATCCCTTAAATCGCGGGTCAAATACCGGATTGTAGCGTCATGCGCGGCACCGATACCCGTCGCGCCCACACCTCCGTAGGCCCCTTCCAACCGGTTATGGCATTTGCCGCAGCTATCTGAACCAATACCCCCTTCAGGACTCATTTTGTAGTGGACCATCGCATCGAGCCAGCTATGATATTTGGGTTTATTGACAACGGAGTCGACTGCGACACTTCCGTCGTGGCAAGAAAGACAGGCCAGAGAGATCCCGTCAGGAGCGGCCACTTTAGAATCAAAATTCGGGCTGGAGTACATCTGATATCCCGACGGATTGGGAAGATCGCGATTCCATAACGGAGCAACGGGATTGCTGTTATGGGGCGTATGACAATAAATACAGGTTTCACCATATTCGTTAAAAGAACCGCCAGTCATTGGACCTGTAACCGTATTATATCCCCTTTGGTTGAGTGCGTTTAAATCATGGCGGGATCTGATAATGGTCCCCCCTTTTACATCTTTAACGGCCTGAGAAGTAACAAAAACCATTAAAAAAAGTCCTAGCACTATTTGAATAGAGAATCGATCCATAGCACGATAAAAGTTGATAATGCCTAAATTTTATGCAAAAAAAATACCAGCGATATTTCTGTATTTTTTCCTTTAATATCAGCTAGATATGAATAAGAAACCCTTTAAAAATTAGATTATCCCTTTAGAAGCCATTTGTTTTCCACTATTATGGAGAAAAAGACCTATAAATTAGGAACAAAACCCTCTAATTTACTCAGCCCATCCATGGTTCCAAACCACTTAGACCCTCTTTTATCCCGGGTAATCGTGAAAACGGAGTCATCAACTAAACCGTCATTCCGGGTATATTTATTCCATTCTTTCCCATTGAAATATCCCACTCCCCCTTCAGTGCCGATCCAAATTCCGTCATCTGAATCGACGAAAATATCGGCCACAAAATTTCCCGGAAGCCCGTCTTTTGCCGTGAAGTTTTTCCAAACTTTGCCGTCAAACCGTGATAAACCGGCGCCCCAGGTTCCAAACCACTTTGTTCCCTCATGGTCTATCGCCAGGGAGAGAACATAATTGGGGTTATACCCTTCGGCTTCTTTACCGGGGGTTGAGGCATGATGGCGGCTCGCGTTCACAATTTTCTCAAACTCGGGAATATCCTTTAATTCGGCTCCCAGACCTTCTTTATGCGTAAACGTCTGCCAGGTTTTCCCGTCGAAGGAGTTAACGCCGCCTTCGGTTCCGAACCAAAGGGTTCCGGTTTGATCAATTCCCAGGGAATAGACCCAATTGTCTATTAAACCATCTTCTTTGGTGAACTTTTTCCAGACTTTCCCGTCAAATAAACTAACCCCTTTCCACGTCGCTACCCACAAACGCCCTTGCGCATCAAAGACCGTTTTATAAACAAAAGGATCGGCTAAGGTCGGCGCATTATAAATTTTTTTTATCCTCCCTTTAACGCCCCCGCCTATTAAGACCAATCCTCCGCCATGGGTACCGATCCATTTGTTTCCTTCCGGGTCAATATCAATGGAGGTTACATCATTTGAGAGCAATCCGTTTTGGTTGTTAATCTTTTTGACGATTTTCTCCTGCTGGATGTCATAGAGGAGAACCCCCTGTTCAGTTCCCACCCAAATATAATGGTCTTCGAAGGCAATGGCGTGAACGCCGGCGTTAATTTGATAATTGGTCCAGACAGGTTTTACTGAATTTTTACGGTTTAAATTTGAAGACGGGTTTGGAGAGGAGGACGAACAGGAAAGAAAAAAATGAAATATGATCGAAACAAGTAATAAAGAAGATGCGCGCTTCACTTTTTCCCTTTGCCATTAAAAAAAATCGTTGGGAAATTTTACATTTTTTATGAAAAATAAGTCAATCTTTATTATCGATACGAATTGATTCAAGAATGAAAGGTTCAATGAATAAACTTGAGTCTTTTCTTGAGTTGATTTAGGATAAGGTCAAAATGAATTCAAATAACACGTTCAAAATCCTTTTTACAAAACAGGGGTTTACCTATCTGGCAACCCTGGTTACGATTGCGGT
>JACOTA010000027.1 GCA_016178585.1 Nitrospirota bacterium | reverse complement strand
CGATTCTTTTGCCAGGGCTTCGACGATATCCTGCGAAGTAACGGAACCAAAAAGCTTGTCCCCTTCTCCCACCTGAACCGTCAAATGAAGCGTCAACGACTGAATTTTTTCACTCAGATCCCCGGCCTCCTTTTTAATTTTTTTCAACTTGACGTCAATCACACGTTTTTCATGATCTAACGCTTTTGTATTTTTATCGGTTGCCAGAACGGCCTTTTTTCTGGGAATCAAAAAATTACGCGCATATCCATCTTTCACTTCGAGCTGGGTGCCCATTTTTCCTAAATGTTCAACGTCTTCTTTTAAGATAACCTTCATACCTTACCCCTTTTCTCTTTATCATATTCAGGGGCCCGTGCGATGCTTCGCATTCTCCGATGCCCCCGAACCCCGCGTTTCGCACTGGCAAAGCCAGTTGCTTCACTTACTCTTTTATCCCTTTAATAAATTCATTTACTGTTTTTCGGGCATCACCAAAAACCATCATGGTATTTGGCCGTTCAAACAGCTCATTTTCTATTCCGGCAAACCCGGGGTTCATGCTTCTTTTGAGCACAATAACCGCCTTTGTACTTTCAACATCCAGAATTGGCATGCCGTAAATTGGACTTTCCGGAGTATTTTTTGCGGCCGGATTGACCACATCGTTGGCTCCGATGACAAGAGCCACATCTGTTTTCGCAAACTCATCATTAATATCGTCCATATCATATAACTGCGGATAAGGCACATTCGCTTCAGCCAGAAGGACGTTCATATGGCCCGGCATGCGACCCGCCACCGGATGGATGGCGTATTTGACAGAAACGCCTCTCTCTTCTAACAGGTCCACGAGCTCCCTCACCGCATGCTGAGCCTGAGCGGCCGCAAGACCGTAACCCGGGACAACGATAAGAGAACGGCAATTTTGGAGCACTGTAATGGCGTCTTCAATCGAATACTCTTTAACCACGCTTCTTCTTGCGGGTTTTCCGTTACTGGACGCGCTTTTATTCTCAGTCGCGACGGCCCCGAACATGACATTAATGACCGATCGGTTCATCCCCTTGCACATCACATAGGTCAGGATCATACCGGAGGACCCCACCAGCGATCCAATAATAATCAGGACATTATTATTAAACAAAAATCCGGTCACCAATACGGCGACTCCGGAATAGGAATTGTGAAGAGCAATGACCACCGGCATATCGGCTCCCCCGATGGGAAGCACCAGGGTAATGCCCAAAACAAGAGCCAGGACATTGATCATAATAAAAGAAGAATTGCTGTCCGGTTGAAATGGAAGATAAATCGAAAAACCAACAATGGCCAGGAACATGAGAAGGTTGAGAGGATGCTGAAACCTGTACAAAATGGCTTTTCCGGTCATCACCTCACGGAGTTTTGCAAAGGCGATAATGCTCCCGGAGAAAGTACTGGCTCCCACGATGGCCGAAAGGATAATGGCGGTCACTGAAAATCCGTCGGAATTGGGGAACGTCCGGTAAAACTCTGTGATGCCGATTAAGGCTGAAGAGATGCTTCCAAAACCGTTTAACATGGCGATCATCTCTGGCATTTCGGTCATTTTAACCATTCTGGCAAAAATCACGCCAATGGTGCCGCCAATCGCCGCCCCGATTAAAATCGTATGAAACTGGACAATTTCCTTATTCAGAAGGGTGACCACCACGGCCAGAAAAATGGCCAGGGTCGAAAAAAGATTCCCGCTACGGGCGGTATCCGGAGAATTGAGTCTTTTTATTCCTATGATCACTAAAACAGATGAAATCAGATAGACAATGTCAATTAAATGGTTAACCATGTCTCTTATTTTTCCTTCTTCTTAAACATTTTTAACATCCGGTCGGTCAGCATAAATCCGCCGACGACATTGATAGAGGCTGAGATCACGGCAAGTAATCCTAATATCGTCGCTGTGGTTCCCCCTTGATGACCGGCAGCCACCAAAGCCCCGACCAGCGAGATTCCGGTAATGGCATTGGTTCCAGACATCAACGGCGTATGGAGGGTCGGCGGAACTTTTCGAATCAGCTCAAATCCAACAAACCCGGCGAGCATCAGGACATAGATATCGACCATGAATGGAGATAACATAATTTTCCTTCTCAACAACCTCTAAAAACATTAATAACAGTAGATTATTTTGCTACAGCTTCCTTAACTTTTCTATAAAGAATTTCCCCTTTATGGGTAATGATAGACCCATGGGTAATTTCGTCATTCATGTCCAACTTAAAGCCTTTTTCGTTCGTCAAATGGAATAAAAACTTCTCAAGATTCCGGGAATACATCTGGCTGGCATGGACAGGCATCGAACTTGGAATATTCATAAACCCGTTAATAATGACACCATGTTTTACGACCTCTTTGCCCGGCTCGCTCAACTCACAATTTCCTCCCTGCTCAACCGCCAGATCTACGATGCAAGACCCTTTTTTCATCTCTTTCACCATCGATTCAGTAATCAGGATAGGCGCTTTTTTCCCATAGACTTGAGCCGTGGTAATCACCACGTCTGCCGCGAGGATATGTTTTTGAATCAATTCTTTTTCCTGATTAATCACATCTTCTGAAAGCTGTTTGGCATATCCCCCTGCGTCCTGGGCTTCTTCATGCTTAACATCAAGTTCAATAAACTTAACACCCAGGCTTTCCACCTGTTCTTTACACGCAGGACGTGTATCAAAAACTTCCACCACCCCGCCCAAACGTTTTGCCGTGGCAATGGCCTGCAGACCCGCAACGCCGGCTCCCAGAATCAGGACTTTGGCGGGAGCAATTGTCCCTGCCGCTGTCATAAACATCGGGAAAAACTTGCCAATGGCGTTTGCCGCCGTGATCACGGCTTTATAACCTGCCACCGTCGCCATGGAGCTTAAGGCATCCATACTCTGGGCAAGGGTCGTTCGGGGAATGGCATCCATTGAAAACGAGGTGATATTTCGCGCCGCTATCTTTTGAATCAGGTCAGGAAAATTAACCGGCTGTAAAAACGCGATTAAAACTGCCCCTTCTTTCATCAGGTCAATTTCGTCTTTATTTAATTTTGTGTTTAAAGCCGGCCGTTGAACTTTTAAGATCACGTCAGCCTCGCTATAAAGAGCCTCAGGTGAAGAGACCACCTTTGCGCCTGCTTTTTCATATTCACTGTCCGGAATAAGGGCAAACTCCCCCGCGCCGGTTTCAACGACCACTTCGAACCCTTTTTTTAGAATCCGTTTGATCGATTCCGGAATAAGGGCGACCCGCCGTTCTTGGGGAATAATCTCTTTAGGAACGCCTATTTTCATGATGAACTTCCTTGATTGTTAAAAATTGTTTCTGCCTTGATTTCGAACCCATAAAAAAATGACTAAAAATGATGAATAATACCTTAATTCTTTCTTTCAAGTCAAGAAAAAGACGGACCCCAAGAACAGCGATAGACTTCGCACCCACTTATTAATCATGTCATTGCGAGCACCGAAGGGTGCGTGGCAATCTTATCGTAAAGTCTTGAGATTGCTTCACTTTGTTCGCAATGACAGCTTTCTAACTCTGTTCTTGGGCGGACCTGAACCCCCGCTTTATTCCCCTAATAAAGCACGGGCTTCTTTTTTATTTAAGGCCGCCATCACCGGATCAAAAGGATTGGCAATCGTCATAACCGCTTCCAATTCTTTGTTGGCCTCTTCTTCCCGATTCATCGCCAGATAGGTTTTTGCCAGATCAAGGTGATAAAGGGTGTTGTTTTCGTTTAAAACAATGGCTTTTTGGAACTCTTCCACAGATTTTTTGTTGGATCCCCCTTTAAACCAGGGAAGCTTATGATACATCACCCCTAAAACATGGTGGGCCCCCCCATGGTTGGGGTTTAATTTAAGAACCTCGTCCATTTCTTTCCGAATCGGTTTTATTAAAAAAAAGGATTTTAACACCCCCTGGGTCTCTCCGATTCTTCCATAAGCCACCCCCAGCCAAAAATGGCCTTCGGTATTTTGAGGGTTTATGTCTATCGCCTTTTTCGCCAGGCTTTCCGCTTCTTTAAAAAAAGTTAACCTGGAAGGACGATCCTGAGACAAAAACCCTTGCCAGGCTTTAAGCCGGGAAAATCTCCAATAAACCTCATCCTTGGGAAGGTCTGTCGTCAACGCCTGGTCACAGAGCGACTCACCTTTCTTCAGGGCTCCTGCCTGATCTCTTTGTGCATAGACCTCATCCATTTTTTTCAGGAGTAAAGAAGGATCCAGCTCTTCAGCCTTTGAAACAGCGTGGCTGAAAACGCCCCCGATCAGGAGAAAAATAATTAATTTAAACGCGACGGAAATTGTATGGACACCTTTCATCGTTTCATCCTTTTGCTATAAGCTTCACAGGCTGAAACCCACCGGCATGCCGCCGAGGGATTAGAGGCAAAATGAAGGTGAACATAACTGGCCAAAACAGAACCGCTGAAAAAACCTTCTTCTTTGAAATTTTCATTCTCCCCCCCCCGGGACTTATTTATATTCAGGGGCCCGTGCGGCGCTTCGCGTCCTCCGATGCCCCCGAGCCCCGCGTTACGCACCGGCAAAGCCGGTAGCTTCACTTGATAAGCAGCCTGCCAGGCCACCAGGTCTTTATCCGGGAAAGCCTCCAGCCATTCGGAATAATGATATTCATGCCCTCTGGCTTTTTCTCCGGCGCGAAAAAGGAGATTATCTTTCAGGCTTATCATTTGGCGGTAACCAAGGGCTTTTAACTTTTTGCCCATTTTAATCTGTCCGGGAAGGAGACCCGCCATCGGGAAAAACTTTCCTTCCGCCGTTTCAATCCCTTTCGAAAGGTACATCAGCCCGCCACATTCCCCATAAACCGGCCCCCCTTCTTCCGCAAACCACCGGATCGACTGCAACATTGGCAGGTTCTCAGCCAAAACTTCCGCATGAACCTCCGGATACCCTCCGCCAAAATAAAGCCCATCAACATCAGGAATTTGTTTATCGCGAAGCGGGGAGAAGAAAACAAGTTGGGCTCCCGCCTGCTCCAATAAGTCAAAATTATCCTGGTAATAAAAATGAAATGCTTCATCTTTTGCAATGCCGATTTTGCAAACAAACCTCTCCCTGGCCGGCTTAAAGGAGGCAGGTTCCTCCTCATCATGGTTCAAGCATTCCATTTTGAGAAGTTCGTCTAGTTGAAGATTGGCCTCAGCCATCTCGGCGAGCCTCTTCCGCATCATTTCCGACAGACTTTCTTTCGCCTGAACAAGACCAAGGTGACGTTCAGGAATGGTCATTGAGGCGTCTAAGGGAATCCCTCCCAGGACTTTTACTTTGCAATAGGACTCCACTGATTCCTTCAAAATTTCCAGGTGGTTTTTGCTCCCAATCCGGTTAAAAATGACCCCTTGAATTTGGATTCCGGGGTCGAATTTCTGACACCCCGAAACAACGGAAGCGGCTGTCCTGGCGAGCCCTTTCGCGTCCAAAACTAAAATCACGGGAACGGAAAGCCATTGGGCAATTTGAGCCGAACTTCCCTCCTCCGACCTCCCCCTGAGTCCGTCATAAAGCCCCATGACTCCTTCAATAACGGAAAAGTCCACATCCTGCGTGTTCTGTCTAAAGCTCCTCAGAACGTTCTCTCTCCCCATCATCCATCCGTCGAGGTTTCTGGAAGGCCTCCCGGTCGCAATTTCATGAAAGGTCGGGTCAAGATAATCGGGACCTGCCTTAAAAGCTTGAATGGAAAAGCCCCTTCGGGTTAACGCTTCCAAAATGGCTAACGTCACGGTGGTTTTTCCTGCCCCGCTGTGGGTTCCAGCAATTAAAACGCCTTTTCTCCGCTGTATTTTAGAATTTTCCATGTTATTCATATTCAGGTAACTGCTCGTATTCCAGAATCAGATGATGGATCGAGCCGTAGCCTGGATGGAGGTCGAAAAACCCCTCAGGCCATTTTTGGGAAATCCAGGCATAAACCGCCCGGATGACTCCTCCGTGACAGACCACCGCGACGGCCTGACCGGAATGAGCTTTTATTAAATGAGCTATTTTTCGGGTAACCCTTCGGTAAAAAAGCTCAACCGGTTCGGCATCGGGCGGCGTAAAAAAAAGAGGCGCATCGCACCAGGCCTTCCATTCTTCGGGAAATCGAGTCACAATTTCCTCCGCGGTAAGACCTTCCCATCTCCCCCAGTTCCTTTCTCTTAAATTCAAATCGATCTGAAGAGGAACCGAAGATTGATCGGCCAACCGCCGCCCTCCTTCCACAGCTCTCTTTAAATCGCTTGAATAAACCGCTTCAAGGTTTACCGCTTTAAACTGGAGCAGGACATTGTCCCCCTGTGCATGTCCGACTTTCGACAAACCAATATCGGTGTGACCATAAAAAGCGGTCCCCCCTCCATAAGCCACTTCGCCATGCCGTATTAAATACAAATCTGTCATTACCACCATCAATACTTTTAATTTCGAAATGTCATTTGGCTTTCGTCATGGCAGAGTGTGACCTTCTCTGCTCGCGCTCCGAAGTTTACCATCTATTTTGTAAGACATTAAGGTAGGGTAAACAAACTTCGAAGAGGTCGCTGTTCAGGTCACACTCTGCCATGTCAACGGTATTCTCAACTAAAGAAGACTGAACATAACTTGGAAACTTTTCATTGAGAAGCTTTCCTGTACCCATGTGTGAATGAAGCATCATAAAGTTTAGACCGGGTTCCTTCAGATTCCAGAAAGTTGCCGATATAAATTAAAGCGGTCTTGGTAATTTTATTTTCTTTGACAAGGTTTTGTAGGTTTTCGAGAGTTCCTCTTATCATTTTTTCATCGGCCCAACTGGCCCGATAAACAATGGCAACAGGGGTCTCCGGGGGATAAGCGGTCAACAGGTCGGCTTGAACTTTGCTTGCCAGGTGAACGCTTAAAAAAATAATCAGCGTGGTCCGATGACGACCGAGTTCTTTGAGTCGTTCCAACTCCGGCATCGGAGTCCTCCCTTCACAGCGGGTTAAAATAACCGTCTGCGCCACTTCCGGTACCGTCAACTCCCGTTTCAGCGCCGCGGCGCCGGCCAAAAACGAACTGACACCCGGAACGATTTCATACGCTAAACCCGCTTGAATGATCGGCTCGGTCATTTCGCCAACCGCTCCGAAAATACAGGGGTCGCCGCTTGCCAGACGAACTGTTTTTTTTCCCGCGCGAACCGAGTCGAGCATGACTTGAACGATTTCTTCCAGAACCATTCCGGCGCTATCATAGAGAACCGCATCAGGCCGGGCAAATTTAAGGAGAATCGGATTCACCAAAGAGCCCGCGTGAATAATCACATCGGCTTCCTGAAGGAGACGCATCCCTTTTACAGTCAATAAATCAGGATCACCGGGCCCCGCTCCCACGATATATATTTTATCTGTACCCATTGTTTTTTTCATCTTTGTAATTTAAATCCACTCGCTGTTCAACGGACGTCACAGGCATGTGACCTTCACAGCGACTTCTTCGAAGTTTGGTCACCCTTCCTTAATGTCCGTAAAAATAGGTGGTAAACTTCGGAGCCGAAGCAGAGAAGGTTACATGCCTGGGATGTTAAACAAACCGTTAGTTTTGTTGTTTTAAAACATTAAAATCAGGAGGCCTGTTTAACGATAGGCCCGGCCTGTCAATTCCTTTATGCAAAATTTCTCCCGAATCAAGATCGTATTTCCCTGAATACCCTCTTGGCGTAATTAAAAAATCAAGATAACGGAAGGTCGAATCATTTCCAATGAGGATCGTCGTCAACATCCCCACTTCAGCCTGCGCCATCTGATCAAGCGTCGTCAAAACCACCCTCTGTCCTTCCCGATAGGCGCTCTTTACGACGGCAACAGGCGTGTCGGGTTTTTTATAGGTCAATAACACATCCTGAGCCTTTTGGAGCTGCCAGTTCCGCCGTTTACTTTGCGGATTATAAAGCGCCACAACGAAATCTCCCTGTCCCGCCGCATGCAACCTTTTCTCAATCACCGGCCAGGGGGTTAAAAGATCGCTTAAACTAACCGCGACAAAATCATGCGTCAAACTGGCCCCGACAAGGGAAGAAACGGCGGACAACGCCGTAATCCCCGGAATAACTTCCACCGAAAAATCAGAACCTTCAGGGGTCCATTTCATGTCGCTCAAGATTTCAAAAACAAGACCCGCCATACCGTAAATTCCGACATCGCCGCTGGAAACCAGAGCCACCCTGTCCCCTTTTTGAGCCCGTTCCACCGCCGACCTCGCGCGGTCAATCTCTTCTGTCATTCCGGTAGAAATGATTTCTTTACCTTCTAAAAGGTCAGCGACCAGCTCAATGTACGTTCGGTAGCCTACAACAACGTTGGCCTGTTCAATCGCCTTCTTGGCTCTAAAGGTCAGATGGTCATGACTCCCGGGCCCAAAACCAATTAAGTAAAGCTCCCCTTTTTGCGACATTTCTTCATCTCCTTATTCAAGCACAACCTTCAATTCAATCAGATTAAAAACTGTTCTGTCAGAAGAGAGGCATCTGACACCGTATTAAAATCGACCGCATCGCCCCCTTTGTTTCCGCAGACAGCCCACATTGAAACGCTCTCCGAATTGCATCTAAAAGTCTAAGGATTGGGGGTCCGATTATCACAATAGATCTTAGAGTATCCTCTCTCGATCCATCACAAAATAATTTAAAAAATAGGTCATCGTCCAAATCGCAATAAGGATAAATAAAAATTGGATTGAATTTAAGAAAATTAGTACAACATGAAGGGGACTCGTTGCAAAATAACATAACATGCTCAACGCAGATCCAAATAAAATAAATCCTAATCGTATAACAGAGACCAGCTTCTTACAGCAAGTTTTGAAAAAAATTATACAAATATGATTAAGAATATTTTTGCGGGAATTTTTTTCAGAAACAAAAAACAAAACAACAACACACGCAATGAATAAACAAACTGCCATGGTACCTTGATGATTCCACCGCTCGCCCATCGCACCCATTAACGAAAAAAATCGAGATAATCCCCAGATGAACGGAGATAGAAAAATTACCATAATAAAACCTATAACGATTCCAGCCATAAAATCGTATACCATAAAGTTAAAAAAATTGTTAACAAACAACTGCGCTATAATTTTCCATTCGAATAGTTTTGAAAGTTTTTTAAACATTTCCACTGCCTCTTCCTCTTGTCATAGGTATATATCGTGGTTTGATTTTTGGCATCAGTTACCAACAAAAGATTTCTGTTGGGATCATAGGTAAACTGGGTCGTCCCCGCTGCCGCATCGATAATTTGTGTTACCCGGTTTATAAGGATCATAGACAAAGCCCGGTGCCGTCATTTTCTCAGATTCCAAATCGTGATTTAATTAAAGCAAGTTCTTTTCTCGCCATTTTCTCAAAATTTTTTCCTGGTCGAATTTTAATAAAATCCTTTAGCTGTTGGATTGCTTGACGAGGATTGTTGATTTTACATAAATTTTCAACTTCAATAATTAGGTTTCCGTAAATTCTGTTATAATTAGTAACAGGAGTGGTTCCAGTTTAATTATTTCCATTCGAATTTCATTTATATTTTCTAATGCACTCCCAATTCGATGTATGTGCTCCCGCACTGGTTCTAATTGGCTATCACGAATGAGGTCGGCACATTTATCTAGTTCGATAGCACAACGACTTAATGCTTTGTATATTTTCTCTAAAGTTACCTTAATATAGTCCTTCAAAGATAAAGTTGGAGATTCTAATTCTATTTAAGATTTAATAATAAGTAATAGTCCGAAATGTTGTCGAAGAGGAATCAGGGGAAAGTTTTCCGGAATGATTAGAAAATATTGACGTTATTTTATTGGTCCAGTTTCCAATTGAGTCAAACATGTACTTATAGACCTTCTTTTCTTGGATTGAATTGTCGGACTTATAGGTGATCTCTTCAATGACATTACCCTTGCCATCATGCTTATATTCTCTTCTTTCATCAAGAGAGCCATCGGCCTTGTAAATTAAGTTCTTACTTTGATAATTATTTTCATCGTATTCGTACAAAACCTTATAATCAATGCTTCCATCTGTTTTAAACCAAATTAAAGAAGTCAAATTTCCCTTACCATCATATGATTTAACCCACTTACGCTCTTCAGCATCGGATTTTTTGTAAAATTTCCCCTCAATTTCATCTCCTTGGGGATTAAATATATAAACATATTTGAATAAAAAAACTTCCTTCGAATCATACGTTGTTTCTTCTGTTTCCTTTCCATTTTTACTGTAGGAATAAAGTGTTTTTTTGTCCATCAGACCATTATCAATGTAAGAAAATTTTGCTGACAACTTTCCTGAAGAATTATAAGTATATTTTGTATGAGTTTTTATCCATGTCTGTTCATTAGGTGTTTTTATTGAAAGTTCTTGATCAATTAGTTTTCCATCTTTGTTGAAGAAAATCTGCGAGACCATATTAAGTCCTTCTCTAATTTCAACGCTTCGAATGTTTCCAATTAATTCCCATTTCTCAATATCGGTTTTAACTCTATTTGAAGCATAAGAAATAAAAACTACATTCAGAAGAAAAACATAAATGATTATGTCAGACAATTTCTTACGAAATGATTTCAATTCTTGCTATGTCCTTTATCGAATTTTCGGATCAGTATATATACAGTCCAACATTCCTTTCGTGCAGGAATCAGGAAGAGGACCATATTCCCTACAATTTGCTATAGCTTCGTTCAAATCCAAAATAAGACACTTCTCAGTAAATATTCCCTGTTTGCAATGAGAAACCCCACTTTCACCACCCCAGTAAAGTCTATATTGAGTACCTGTACATTGTCCTGCCGGAGTATTTCTGGTTTCATCAACACACTTATCAATTTGTGCTCCACAAGGCCGTGAATCGGAAATCATACCGCTCGAATCGCTAAACTTTACAGGATTATTCTTCGTGTAAACATATTGATTTAACATTTGAGCCATTTGAACATTAATTCCTGAAACACCTCTGGTTAGGGTCCAAATCGTAAAATTTGTTTTTCTACACATACCCACTGAAAGGGGTGTAAAAGGTGCTAGAATCGGGTCTTCACTCAAAAACCTTGACTCCAACGGACCATAATATCGGGCTCTGTTATAGTACAGCCCAGTGCCATCCTGTTCTCTTCCGGTATATTGATAAGTATAAGAAATCGTAGTGGCTTTTCCACTCGCCGCCGTACTTCCTGTCCTACTTTGTTGTTATAATATGTTTAAAATAATAAATAGGCATTAACACATACCCAAGAACCATAGTACCAATAGCCCAGTTAAGCTTTTTTGGAACATCGTTGTTTTCAATAAGATGATAAAGATAAAAATATACAAGAATTAAATTAAATATCAGTTCAAAGAGAAAACTCATATGAACAGACCTGGAATGTTTGAAAAGGTCAAATTGGAAAAGAAAAGGAAGTATTAGGTTGAAGAATGTCAAGAATCCTATAACCGTTTTGTATTGAAATAACTTATTTTTAATAATTTTATTCTCAATAGAAATTGGATTTTGAATAGTGAAAAAAGATTTTTTCAAAATAAATTTAAAAAAACAAAATGGAAACGTGAGCACATTCAAATAACCAATTACCATTATCAAGGCCGTTTTCAAAAAAGGATTCCGACAATAATTATTAATAGCCTCTTTTAGATAAAAAATGGTCAACCAAATATACAAAATAGTTGAGGGAAATATAAAAAATAAGACAAATAATTGAGAATTCCTAAAATAATTAGAAAAAACATCTGGTTCTATAAACGCGAATAGAATCACAAAAATAAAACCAAAAAACACCCAAAAAGTTGCCACACCCAGAAAAAAATTGATTCTTTTGTTCAACTGATCAAACCTCTATTACCTTGAGTGGACTGTATTCTTGTTATCAGTTTAAGTTAGAGTATTATGAATGTCATACTATGGTTAATGTGTAATTGGCACTGTCCTAGGAAATGGAGTTCCAAGTCCCGGACCAATATGGAGATTAATACCTCCTCCACTGTCATAACCACCTCCCAACAAGATCTCATCTCTCACAGGAAAACCTTGCTCAGTTAATGGTCCTTCCGCAGGGGGACCATAGCGTATATCTAAAGATGCTCCGAACTGTTCTCCATTTTCTACACTATAAGCTTGGCCTGTTTGATCGGTACAAATTGGACCCGTACACACGCTGGCGCCAAATGTTAATTCGTTAGGGTTATTCGTGGGCAATTGGATTAGATTTGGATCTTGTACCGGCAATGGAGGGCCACAACCGGATAAATCACAGACTTGAACATAGACCGGAGGCTTTTTATCTAATCCGAAAGGATCGTAAAATCTCAGAGGGTTATTCAGAACGTAAGAATATTTATTAATTCCGCCTCTGAATCCTATCGGATCTTCGGAGATGAATCTTTGGAGTGAGGGGCTGTAATAACGAGCACGGTAGTAGTAAAGTCCGGTGCCGTCATTTTCTCTGCCGGTAAATTGAAAGGGGTTTGATGAGGCCCCAGTAGGGGTTGTTTTCCCAAACGGCTCGTAAGCGTAAGATGTAGAAATTACTCCCGAGGCATCCGTTAACGCCATGATACTTCCCAACGCATCGGCATGATAAAACTCATTGCCCGATGACTGCCTGATAAACGGTTCATCAACTTTCAACGATCTTAAATAATTTGCACTCACCGCGCCGCCACCGACTTCTGCGATAATGTCATTTCCGTCATATTGGTAATCCTTACGGACTCCATTTATTATTTTACTGATTCTTCTTCCTAATGCATCATAAACAAAGCTTGCGGAGGCACTTGGCCCATTAACGCCAATGAGCCGGTTCCTGGAATCCCAAGTGTAGTTAGTGGTTCCATTGGCATCGGATTGGGAAATCAAATTTCCATTTGAATCATAAGAAAGATTAGCTGTGCCAGAGTTGAACTGAATCTGCTCGTTGGCCGCATCGTAAGCTGCCTGAACTGGCGCAGGTAAAGGGGCCTGTGTGCCATTTCTCCCAAATGAGACGCGATTCCCGGCTGGATCATAATTATATGTTAAGTTTTCTATTGTCGTGGCCCCTGCTTGATGCAAAATATTAGTTAACCGGCTGGCTGGATCATAATTGTAAGTGGTATTTGTTCCGTTAGGATACGCAAGACCCGTTCTTCGGCCAAGCACATCATAAGCCATCGACACCGTTTGAGTTCCTTGCGCGACCGAAACTAGTCGGCTATTCGAATCGTAGCTATATCCTACAGGTGACTGCCCATCGACGGTCATCGACATTCTTCTTCCTAAAACATCGTAAAAATAAGAAATCGATCCTCCCATTGACGTTGTTTCCTGAATTAACCGGTTTAGTGTGTCGTAACCAAAAGTAAGGGTGTTTGACACGGTATCGGTGATGGATTGAATGTTTCCCACGGAATCATACGAAAAATTAGTAACGGACCCATCCGCATAAGACGATTGATTTCGCCGGTTCCGGCTGTCATAACCAAAGGTGGTTATCTGCCCTTTTCGATCGGTAAATTTCGTCAAGTTCCCATTTCCATCGTAAAGATAACTCTCTGACCTCAGCAGTGGATCCGTTCGGGTAGCCAACCGATCCATATTATCATAGGTGTACGTGGTCGTCTGGTTCTTGGCATCGGTTACCGTTAAAAGATTCCCGTTCGGATCGTAGGTAAACTGGGTCTTGCCAGCCGCTGAATCAATGATCTGGGTAACTCGGTTTAAAGGATCATACGCAAACCCTGTGCCCATTCCTCTGGGATCAATGATAGTCGTCAGCCGGGAGAGGGGGTCATAGAACCGCTGAGTCTTGTTTCCTAGAGGATCCGTAATGGACGTGAGATTAAGATCTGCGTCGTAGCCATAGGTCGTCACCTGGCCTAACGCATCCGTCACAGTCAACAGCTTGCCGAAGGAATTATAGGTCATTGTGGTGGTATTCCCCATCGAATCGGTTACAGAGGTCATATTTCCATTCGAATCATACCCCATTGTCCGAACTTGACCAAGAGCATCCGTGATTTGAGTCGGCTTATTAAAGACCGGTTCGTAACTGTATTGCGTCACATTGCCCAGGGCATCGGTCAAGGACCCGATATTCCCGTTTGAATCATAAGTATAGCTTGTGACACTTCCTAATGGATCTGTTGTGGACGACAGAAGATTGGTCCCAAACGCACGGTTTATTTGCGTGGATTGTCCTAGAGGATCTGTACTTTGCGAAACATACTGCATGTTGTTAAACCGATAAACCGATGTGTTTCCATCCGGATCGGTGACGTGGGTTTGAACCACTACGCTTCCGGTAAGATCATAAGAAAACTGAAAAATCCCTCCATCGGCCTGGGTCTGGCGAATGACCCGGTCATTCCCATCATACACATTGGTGAGATAGGTAATCCCTCTTGCGTCGGTTATGGTGGAAATTCGTGAACCGCTATCGTAAGTAAATTGTGTCGTTCCTCCATTGGGATCTGTGACGGTAGTTAAGCGGTTGGCAGCGTATGTATAGTTGACAACCCTGCCGCTATGATCAGCAATCGACGAAATAAAGTTCACAGGATTGCCGTTTAAATCAATGCAAAAACATGAGATCCCAGTATTATACTGAATGAGAAGATAGTGGCCCAGGTTATCTGTGATCTGATCTGCGTATCCGTAGGTATTTAAATGAATGCTGACCACGTTATGATTTCTTTCCTGTATTTCAATGAGATGGCCGTATGAGCCGCCAAACGTATAGGTTGTTCCATCTTTAAACCGGACGGATCGGGTGCCATCTGAGTTAATTCTCGCTACTGCACCTCGTAAGAAGGGATAATTCCCATTGATATAAGTCCCATCGGTCTGTAAGGCAAAGCGATATTGCTCTCCATCAGGATACGTCAACAAAAGAGACTGACTCTGAACCACCATAAAGAGATCATACGAGAAGCTCGAGTTAATTCCAAACGTCCCATAATAATAGAGGCCGCCAAGGCTCCGCTGAATCCGGGTGGCGAGAATTGGAATCGGACCTAGAAGCGAAAGATCCGTATGAGTTAACGTAAAATTTCCGGTGGATGGATCAACCGGATCCCCCTTGGGTTGTTTTCCATCCTGTGGACTGGGATTAGGGCCGACGTTGGAGGCGCTGCCTAAGGTAGAAACAAACGTTGCGCCACAGCAGAATTTGGGCATGCCGACGCCAGGATCGGGAACAATCTGCCTTCCATCGGGTGTCACAGTGCCCTGTCCGTAAATTTTCCATTGATGGGAATTGGGATCGGGGTTGGCCGATTCGTCATAGTACCAGAGATTCATCCGGTCTCCGGGGTTTCCGTGCAAATCGTTGGGATAGGTCACGGGAATCGGTTGGCTGGGTAGACCGCCTCCCGGCTTTCCAAACGAGAACATATAGACCGTTCGGGTGTAAATACCGGCAGGGATCAGTTTAATCGGTAACCGGTCAATCGGCACGGGGGTCACTGAGACTTTCGTGTTGACCTGTCCATCCCAGCCAATGATATTGACCCCCGCCGGGATCCTCATTTGAAAATCAGGCACATTTACGTCCGTAACAATGGTATCGACTGCCGGATTAATCGGAATAAAGTTTTGGCTGATTTCATGAAGGTAGATTGGATACGGTAAGGTGTTGGCCTGGCCTGAAGTCACGGTAAATTCAACCGGCAGCGCTGAAGGATAAGCAGAGGTCGCGGTGTTAGCCGTATCCCCATCAATCAACATCACCTGAGTGCCGATCGGAGGATTTTGAATCAGGAAGTTTCCGGCTGGGTCTGTATAGTAAGTCGAGGTTCCAAGGCGCAGTCTGACGTTTCCTAGCGGCCTGCCGTCCCGGGTGGCTAGAATCTGTCCAGACAAAGAAGTGCCTCCTGACGCAAGGGTGGTCAGACTCAGCGAAGCGGTGTGGCTCAGGATATTTCCGTCCACGATAGCGGTTCCTTGCACAAGGAGCGTCAAGGTGCCCGCCGGGATACTGGCCGATGACGTTAAGGTCAGCACAGACGGCTGACTGATTGAAATAGACGTTGGAGAAAAGACGGCTGTCATCCCTGCCGGCAGATTAGAGATAGATAACCCTACCGGTTCTGAAAATGCTTCGGCACCGATGCTTTGCAGACTTACAATATAGGAGACGCTTGTTCCCTGGACACTGCTGGCTGAACCAGGATTGACGATCATTTGGTAATCTTTTCGCGGTTGTATCGTAAACGATGTTGCGGATGTTGTACTCCCCAACGGTGTTGTTAGAAAGATCGGGCCAGTGGTGGTTCCCAGAGGAACCGAGGTGGTGATTTGAGTCGCATTACCCGAAGTAATAATTGCCGGGGTTCCATTAAAATAGACTTTGTCATTGGATACAACCGTGGCAAAATTTGATCCGGTAATGGTGACGACTGTTCCCACCGTTCCACTGGTCGGTGTAAATCCCGTAATCGTTGGACCTGGATTATTCACCGTAAAATTTACGCTGTTGGAATTCAATCCTCCGGGGTTGACCACTTTAACCGGATAAATTCCGGCGGCAACTATGGAAGAAGCCGGAATGGTGACGTTTAATTGACTGGTGGAGACAAATACCGCTGTTAGAGTCGTTCCGCTGAAATTGATTGTGGAAGTCGTTGCGAAATTGCTTCCGGTTATAATCATTTGGAAGCTTGAGCTCCCGGCAGTCGCTGAACTGGGGGTGATCGAACCGATCGACGGCAAAGCCTGAATGATTGTAAAGATTAAACTGTTGGACGTTCCCCCGCCCGGCGCCGGGTTGGTTACCTTGACCGTTGCCGATCCGGCTGTGGTAAGCGCCGACGCTGGAATCGTGGCTGACAGCTGGGTGGTGCTGATAAACTGGGGGGTGATTGTTAAGTTACTAAAGGTCAGAGTCGATGTGGTAACGAACTTGCTCCCGTTTAAGGTGAGCGTGAAACCCGGCCCTCCTGCCGTCGTGGAATTGGGAGAGAGGGTGGTTAAGACCGGGACCGAATTAGGGAGTTGAATCAGGCTGACGCCCAGGCCGGTTTCATTGGTGACGACCGCGATATTGGTATTCGGGTTGATCGCGACATCTTCCGGATCGGGTCCGGCGCCGCTTAAGGTTGAGCTTTTCGTGTTGGTTGAGAGATCAATTAAAGTCAGGGTCGTCGCTTCATGGCTAATGATTACCGCGATATTGGTCGATGGGTTAATGTCTGATCCGATCGGGTTTACAATTCCCGAAATCGTCGTTGTGACGGTGTTGGTGTTTAAGTTGATGATCGAGACGCTGTTAGATTTCTGATTGGCAACCACGGCACTATTGGTATTCGGGTTGATCGATACCGAGACCGGATCTTTTCCTACCGCTAGGGTTGTTACCGTTGTTTGCGTTTGAAGGTTGATGATCGTGACCAGGTCGGTTTTTTTGTTTGCCACCACGGCGATATGGGTGGTCGGATTGATCGCGATATCCGTAGGATGAGATCCCGTGGAAATGGTGGCCGTCACCGAATAGCTCCCCAGATTAATCAGGCTTAAGGTGCCATCCAGTTCATTGGCAACCGCGGCGAGGTTTAATCCCGGATCGATGGCTACCGATTTGGGTCTGTTGCCAACAGAGACGGTTGCCAAGACCGTTCGGGTCGGATAGTCGATAATCGTCGCGGTATTATCTCTGGAGTTGGCTGTTACTAATTTGTTGGTGTTTGGGTTCAACGCGACATCCTGAGGACCTTTGCCTACCGGTATCGTTGTGATCAGGGTCGAGGTTGTCAGGTTAATGACCGAAAGATTATTCGATTTGGAATTCGTGGTGATTGCCGTGTTGGTTGACGGATCGACGACCACTCCTTCGGGATCGGTTCCAGTAGGAGAGGGAGAAGTTGTTGGAGGATTGGCCAGATTGATGATATAAACCTGATTTCCCTTGTCGTTGACGACAAAGAGAAGGCTAAGGCTAGGGACGACCGCGATTCCTTCTGGATTTTGTCCTGCCGCATAAGTCGCGGTGATCGCATTAGTTGACATATTAATTACCGAGACCGAGTCGGAATATTCATTGGATACATAGGCCAGGCCGGTGCTGGAGTTAATAGCTACTCCAAATGGAGCCAGACCGACATTGATTGTGGCTGAAACGGCGTTTGTAGACGGATTTATCACGCTCACGGTGTTGGAAAAGTGGTTGGCGACCATAATTCGTGAAATCGTGGTATTGATATCAATCCCTAATGGTCCGGTTCCGACTGGAATCGTAGCGGATACGGTATTATTGACCAGATTGATGACCGATACCGTATTGGAGCCGTAATTGGTAACATAAGCGCTATTATTCGAGGGATTAATCACCACCCCTTCCGGATCGGTTCCTACAGCGACGGTCGCCGTGACACTATTATTGGCAAGATTTAAGATAGAGATCGTATCCGCTTTGGAGTTGGCAACGACTCCCACATCGGTAGTCGCGTTGACAGCAATCCCTCTCGGGTTGTTTCCAACAGAAATTGTTGCTGATACCGTATTATTGGAGAGGGTAATGACACTGACCGTATCGGATTGTTCGTTGGCGATATAGGCTTTGTTTGTGCTGTTATTGATAGCGACGCCGTAGGGATGAGAACCGACCGTGACATTGGTTACGGTAAAGTTGGTCGCGTTGATAATGGTTATGGTATTGCTGTTGTGGTTTGACTCCACTCCTTTGCCGGTCGAGGGGTTATAGGCCCCTCCACGGGGTTCGTTACCGACGGAAACGATGGTTAATGAAGGAGTGGCAGAAAATAGTTTGGATATTGTAAAAATAACTGAAATCGTCAATAGGCCAATTAAGAAGGTAATATGGACTATTTTACGCTTTTGAGCCATTTAATCTTCTCGCCTTACGATAACTAAAAAAGTTGGACATCAACTCTGCATATGCAGAAAAACATTTGCAACATGAGATTATAATTTTTCTTTGAAAATTTTATTTAATTGTTTCTCACCTTTTCTAAGGGAATCTCTTTTCCCGAAGCCGTAATCAAGGTAACCTTTGATACTCCACCGTAACTGCTTGCTACTCTTATTTTCTCAACCTTTTCCCCCTCGGCATAAGTTGGAAAATCATTAGCGGCAAGCGCAACTGAAAATGTCGCTTGGACCAAAAGGACATTGGGCAGGTTTTGTGAAATGGAAATATTTGCGGTGCCAGAGGAGCTTGCAGCTGTTCCGGCAAGAGTCGCGCTGGTAGAAGTTTGCGGTCCATTTCGTGGGTAGGTAGTTATACTGATGGTTGTTCCAACCGGAATATTTGTAGCAGCAACAGTAACGGAAACAGGATTCGTCGTAGAAGCTGGCAGTGTTATATCCGGAGTGGTGAACGAAGCGGTTGGATTGGCAGGAACAGTGGCTCCGCCTACCGAGGTAATAGCTAACATTGGAATTGAAGTAAAATTAACAATTCCAGGTAAAGAAATTGTAAGGTTGCCATAACCTAATGATAAAGCGGGATTTACTATTCCTGTAAAGGAGAAAACATTGGCCTCCAGACGAATCTTGCCAGGTCCACCAGAAGTAAATCCGGATGAGATATTAATAGCGACTTGGCTAGACCCTCCCACAGCATTGAGCATTCCTGATCCGGTTAAGGTATTGGCAACCAAACGAATTGCCCCGCCACTTCCCGCTCCGCTTCCTGTAATAACATTATTGCCTTGATCAAGCAAATAACCGATTCCGCCGGCTCCGCCATTAGCGGTGATAAATCCGTTTATTGTGATGGTCTCTGTCGATGCTAGTAAAAGAGCGCCGCCCCCACCTCCACCGCCACCTCCATTACATCCATTCGCACCGCAATTGAAAGATATTCCGGTAAAGGCGGAGCCGCCTGCACCTCCCGAACCGCCAATTAAGGGGAGTAAGATTGAATTACTAGTAAACTGTCCGTTGTAGGCAAATATACGAGAAGGAATTCCATTCCAATAGCCTCTATTTATTCCTCCTCCGGATCCCTCACCATCACCCGCATCGATAATATGTGAACCATCATTAAATAAGGCAGCAATTCCGCCTGCTCCACCCATATAACCACCTGGCCCTCCGATGCCTCCCAATGCTGTAAATGTGACATTGGCTGGATTAACAGACATCCCATCTTGTCCATTTAGGTTAAGAGTCCCGTCAATTATTACATTTCCTGTGGCCAAAATGGTTACAGGAGTATTTGTAACATTTGGTGCAAAATTTATTGTGACTCCGACCGGAATATTTATAGAGGTAAAATTAAAAGTCCCACTTGGTGGAACGGTCAGGGTCATACTGGAGGTTGGCGCAAATGCACCGTCTGCCCCGGTACTCCCACTATTGAATGGTGACGCATTGGCAAATCTTGGAAAATAGAATGCTAGCCAGATTAAGAACGACAATACACATGTTATTAATAAGAAAGTTCTCATTTTAGTATTCGATCGTGTTTCCATGTTTAATCTCCTTTATTTCAATTTACCGTAAAAATATTTCCATTTAAGACAGTTGCGGGGGAATTTCCATTTGGAGTGCTTATTTGCACAATTCTATACCCCGAAGTCGCTGAGTTTGAGATCTTCACGACGACTGTCAACGATGATCCCGACGAATCGACGAGGATATTCGAGCTAGTTAAATTAGAATCAACAGCGCCATTTAGTAAAAATGAAACATCTGTTGCACCTGATAAACCTGTTCCGGTTATCGTAATAGTTAAATTTGCACTTCCTGCCGGAGCGGACATCGGAGAAATTGAATTAATTAACGGTGTTAAGCTAACACTCAATGGGGTTGAAAGAAATAACTCAGGCGGAGCGCTTAACGAAGACTGCGCAATCGCTACACTCAAAGGAGACGAAAGAAACAGATCAGGGGTAGAACCAACCGGAGGCTGCGCAATCGCTACACTCAAAGGAGACGAAAGAAACAGGTCAGGAGTAGAACCAACCGGAGGCTGCGCAATCGCTACACTCAAAGGAGGGGACAGATATGGCCCCATCGTGCCAAATGGGACCAGCTCGATAATCGCGGTTGCCACTTGATTAAAATCGACAACGCTCCTGGCATGCACTAAAATTTTCGCAGATTGGGTAATTGATACAGATGTCGCATACAGTCCATCCGAGGAAATACTTCCTGGACCTTCTATACTCCATAGCACCCTTGTGTTGACTGTTCCCGTAACGGTGGCTTGAAATTGAAGGGTACCGCCAACAGCTAAAGTATAATACGGCGGGTTTATTGAAACAGAAACTCCTTGGGAAATGACGAACGCGTTAGCACTCGTCGTGGAACCGTTTGAATTGCTTATATGAATTTTCCCCGTTGTGGCACCGGACGGAACTGAGGTGACAATATGGGTATTGGTCGAACTTAAGACCGAAGCCGAAGTTCCATTAAAGGTGACGATATTGTTGTTTGGAGTTGTACTGAATCCTGATCCATAGATATCTACGGTTACACCCACTCCACCCTGCACGGGATTGAAATAAGAAATCGAAACACCTGTTGCGGAAACGAGAGAATTTGTAATAGAGAGAAGATTCCCAACCTGATCGTAATTGTAAATCGCCGTATTGCCCTGGCCATCCACAACAGCCTGCAAACGGCCTAAGTTATCATAAAAATATTTTTGAGGATTTTGTTGAGCAAAAAGCTCTGTGCTAACAAGGAATAAAAGGAAATTCAGAGAAAAAAATAAAAATCCAACTCTCTTAATCCTGGTCATCATGAAATCCTTAAGGCTTCACAAGAACAGAGTTAGAAAGCTGTCATTGCGAACAAAGTGAAGCAATCTCAAGACTTTACGATAAGATTGCCACGCACCCTTCGGTGCTCGCAATGACATGATTAATAAGTGGGTGCGAAGTCTATCGCTGTTCTTGGGACGGGTTCAGTTGTGTATGAACGCTTCTAAAAAATTCCTTTATTATTAAAGACTTTATTTTAAATAGTCAAGGCCCATTTTTGTCGCGTGTGCACGACGAATTTATCAAACAAAAGTAACACGAGCGATTGCCAGCGTCGCCTGTTTTGACTTGACCTTCGGCACCAGCAGTTCCCTCGCCCCGCTTGACTTTAACGCCGCCGCCTCGGAAACACTCGGCGTCCCCACCCATTTTTCAACAACCGCAGAAGGATTTTTTATCCCTTCCACAGCCTGAAGCGTGTCTTTAGCGTAAATTTCCAGAGTCCACCCCTGTTTTTCGCACAATTGAATAAAAGCCGGTTCATCCTGTTTTTGATCTAAGGTTGCAAGGGTCCGGACACTGCTGATTTGAAGGCTGTTTTTTTCCAACGTCTCCCGTATCAATTCCTCTATCTCTTCCAGAGTTGTTCCCCGGTCACATCCCATCCCTAACACAAGACTTTTAGGCCGGTATAACACCAAACGGTCTTGAATCTGCAAAGGGAAAGAGCGCCTCAATCGGTCGGTTACCATTAAAACCGCCGAATATTTTTTCCCCTCTTGTTGTTTTTGTCCGACACTTTCCCATGAAGAAAAGCATTCAATGTTAGAGGGGAGCGCTGTGGGTCGGGTCCACCAATTTTTTTCTCCGGTCTCCTGGATAAACGCAACCGGCTCCTCATTCACTACGGCGGCGCTCACCCGCGTCACATTTTCATCCCCTTCCACCACCCACCCGAGTTCACGCCCCAGGATATCCACGGGAATGGTTTGACCGACATCCGATGCGGTTGTAATTACGGGGGCGGCGCCTAATAATTTTGCAACCTTTTCAGTCAAAGCATTGGCTCCCCCGACATGACCGGAAAGGACGCTAATGACAAACTGGGCCTTATCGTCAACCACCAGCACCGCGGGATCGATATGTTTATCCTTCAGGTGGGATGCAATGAGACGGACGACCGCACCCAGTGAAATGATAAAAATGATTTTGTCGTAGGCGTTAAAAAAACTACCGATGTTTTTACTCAAAGGCCCTTTTAATAAAATAGCGTCCGGACCTGCCGATTCTCCAAACTTTTCAGAAACCAGCAAGTCAGCGCCTTCCATCTGGCTTTGAAGTTTGAGACCCAGGGCAACGCCCCCTTTCGTAATCGCGATAATCGCGGCATCTTTATTCATCTCCCAACCTCCATCAAAATGGGAACCCTATTCTCTTTCTTGACAATCACCAGGGAAAGATAGTTTGTTTTTTCCTCTTTTAGCGTGCGAAGATCCTTCACCACCCGCTCTTGAGGGCTTCCGCAACGTTCCACCATCACTGCGTTGCCGAGCAGATTCATCTCTTCCAGAAGATGAATCAGTTGAGGGAGGACGCTGTTAACCTTAATAAACACGACCGTATCGAATAAATTCAGGGCATCCTTGAGAAAGCCTTCCTCATAGGTCGCGGGCAAAATGGCCACCCGTTCATCTGCCATCGCAAGGGGCATTTCAGCGCGAACCGAACAGGCGGTAATGGAAGAAACAGCAGGAACGATCTCGATGAAAACCTCAGGGTGGATCTCCCGCATCAGATGATACAAATAGACAAAGGTGCTGTAAAAAAAAGGGTCCCCCTCCGTGATAAACGCGACATCTTCCCCTTTTGAAAGATGTCCGAAAATGATTTCCACGGACTCCTTCCAAACGGGAATAAGCCGCTCCATCTCCTTTTCCATCGGGAAAAGCATCCCTTTGAGCCGGGTTTTATCTTCAATCAAATCTTCTACAATCCTGAGGGCATAGCTCCCGGCTCCGGGCCTGCAAGCCGGATAACAAATGACCGGAACAGCCTGAAGGCGCTTCACCGCTTTGACGGTCAACAGCTCCGGATCCCCGGGTCCGACGCCAATCCCATAAAATTTACCCAATTTCACCATAAGAATTCCTTATATTCACATTCACCTATAGACCCTTTTTAAACGCCTGGCCTGATGCTCTCGCCAATGTAAAAATCTGGAGATAAGGATACCTTCGTCGGCGTTGGAGAGACGGTCATTCCAGGCCCATCGATCAACCCATTTTTTTGACGACAGCAATCGTAATCGGATTTAACGCCTCATACCTTGTCATCTCTAAAATAGGCTTCGACCGGGAAACTTGCGCCACGGTATACGAAACCTCCAAGGGTGTTTTTTTAAAAAATTGGAAAAACTGAACCGTATTGTCCAACGTAATTAAATTCGCGACAATTCTCCCCCGAGGCCGTAATCTTTTCAGGCAGAGGGATAGAATTTCTTCCAACTCTCCCCCTGATCCCCCGATAAAGACGGCGTCAGGGTCGTCAAACTGATTCAGGCCATCCGGAGCTCGTTTGCAAACAGCCATAAGATTTTTCACCCCAAACCGGTCCATATTGGTCTGGATTAAATCAAAATCTTCTTTGTTTTTTTCTATGGCAAAGACTTTCCCCTCCGGACAGAGCCTTCCGGCCTCGATCGATACCGAGCCGGACCCTGCTCCAATATCCCAAACGACGCTTTTAGCATTAAGATTTAATTCCGCCAGACTGATGACACGGATCTCTTTTTTTGTAATTAAGCCGGATTTTGGTTTCCGGTAAACAAAGAGATCGTCCGGTATTCCAAAAAGCCCCAGCCACGTCACCGGACGGACCGCCGCGGATTCTTCTGTTTTTTTCTCCTGCCGTTTTAAAATAACGACATTTAACAATGAAAATTGGCTTTCAACCATCTTTTCCAGACTGAGTTCCGAGACTTTTTCTTCTTGACCTCCCAGATTTTCACAGACCCACGCTATCCAATCGGAATAACCCTGTTCCAACAGAAAACGGGCAATGACCGGAGGCGTATTGGTGTCATCGGTAAAAAGGCCGATTAAGTTTTTTTCTTCGAGAAAAGGGAGGACATTTTGAATCGGTTTGGCATGAAGACTCACCAGCGCGGCCTCCTGCCAGGACTCTTTCACACGCGCAAAAGCCAGCTGCATCGCGCTAACGGCGGGAAACACCTCGACTTTTTCTTTCCCGATCCGCTTGATTAAAAACGCCCCAATTCCATAAAAAAGAGGATCCCCCGACGCTAGAATGACAACCTGTTTTCTATCTTTTAAAGCGGCAACAGTTTTTTCGGTAATCTCCTTTAAATTCGATTCGATCGCAATCCGTTCTCCACGATATTCAGGGAACCATTCAAGATGCCGTTCTCCACCCATCAGGAGATCGGCGTCAAGAATTCTCGATTTAACGTCGGACGAAAGATGACTCACCCGGTCGCCTTCAATTCCAATCACCCAAACCTTATTTTCCACTCTACTCCCTTTAATAACTTTCTTAGAACCTGATCACCGTATTAGGTTAAAGCATATGCCGGCATGAATCCCTCTCTGCTCACGCTCCGAAGTTTACCGCCTATTTTAACAGACTTGTGGAAAGGTAACCAAACTTCGAAGAGGTCGCTGTTCGGGACACATACCGGCATATGCGCGACCCGTATTCTAATTCATTACTTTCTTAATCATTCATCACCTTTTTTAATACCGCAGCCCAGGGCACGCCGGTGACCCTTCCTCTCAGCGACCTCTTCGAAGTTTTGTTTATCCCACCAAAATGTAAAAATCCAGAGATGAGGATAAACTTCGGAGCATGAGCAGAGAGGAAGGGTCATCGGTGGTGCCGGGAAACCCGCCAAGGTTATTCTTTGTTTCTTAACGCTTTGCCGATGACATTCCCTTCAAAATCAGTCATCAAACATTCTATCGATAAGGCTCCCTTAATATGCCGGCTCGCGGCTTCACAAACCTTAAGACTCAACTGATCGAAAAATGAAGTCAGACCATAAGACTGAACCATCTCGGCGACATGCCTGGCCGTATTTGCTTTTTTAATCTGTTCACCCGCCTCCGGGGATGCGCCCGACGATTCCGCTAATTGAGCAAGAAAACCGGTATCGACTTCCGACCCTGCCGCGTGAGTCATCATTTTTCCCATCGCCATTTTGGAAAGTTTTCCAATCATCCCTGAAATGGTGACTCTTTCAATTTTCTTTTTAACGCATTCCTGCAAGGTAAAGCCGACAAAATCCCCCATCTGAATAAAAGCGCCTTCGGGGAGCTGAATCCATTTTTTAGCAAACTTCTCACTCATCCCGCCGGTGGTAATCACCAGATGAGAATAGCCTCTCTGCCGGGCCGAGCCGACCGCAAGGCTAATCCCCGCCCTAAACGCAGAGGTTGAATAAGGCCGGACGATCCCGGTTGTTCCCAGAATGCCAACCCCTCCGACGACGCCTAACCGGGGGAGTTCAGTTTTTTTCGCCAGGGCTTCGCCTCCGGGGACTGAAACAACAGCCAGAACCCCTTTTTCCTTCAAAACAGGGCCGGCGGCGTCTTCAATCTCCCGCGTAATCATTTTTCGGGGAACCCGGGTAATATCGGGCGCTCCAACCTCAAGTCCCAACCCGGGTTGAGTCACCGTTCCCACTCCCTCTCCGGCTTTTAATCTGACAACTCCGGGTTCAGGGATAAATGAAACCATGCATTGGATTAAAGCCCCATGGGTGACATCGGGATCATCTCCCGCGTCTTTTATGACACCGCAACGGGCATAACCTGATTCAATCAAACATTCCGAAATTTGAAAAAAAACCTTCTCTCCCAGGGGGAGCGTAATTTCGACCTGCTCCACTTTCTTCCGATGGAGAAAGGCCAGGAGAGCTCCTCTGGCGGCGGCGGCCGCACAAGCGCCGGTTGAAAATCCCGTCCGGTCTCCCTTTTTTTTCTCGGTTTTCATTGTCCGGGTTTTTTATCAATATCCGTCTTTTTTGTTAAATTCCTGACACTCCAGCCCAGCATGATTCCCAGAAGAAGGACTTTAATCCCGCCGATCATTGTTTCATTCAAATTAAAATGATACCGTTCCGGGTTAAACCAGCTCATCACGCCTCCTAAAGCAACATAAACAAACCATACCAGGAGAGAGACCCTGACCGCCGTAAAATAAGGGTGTTCATCCAGCGAGTGGCCCGTCCAAAGGGCTAAAAATAAAATAAAAACGCTGAACAAGGCTCCTGCAGAAATAAAGGAAAAGAAAAGGGAGAGAAAGGTTCCTTCCATCTCCTGAGGCCAAAATAAAAAATTGACCCCCAGATTAAAGATCCCCCAGCAAATTCCGGTCAAAATACCTATCCATGACAAAGAGGTTAATGTGAGGTTTTTTAATGACATGCCATTCCAATGCTGTGACGATAACTATGAAAATTATCGTGGGCCCAGCTCCCCATCAATTGCGGACCCAATAAAATAATCCCCTGGAGAAGGGCCAGAAATAAGACCATTCCTAAAAAGCCTCTCCGGGCCCCCTTTCGTACATCAACCTCTTGAACCTGATCCATTGTTTGAGTCTGCTCCATTTGAACCTTTCTCCTTTTATGTTTAGCGTTAATAAATATGAATTATTGTGAAGACGACGCCAATCTAATCAGGGCATTAATAATGGCAACCGCGACAGGCGTCCCCCCTTTTCTCCCGATTGCCGTGATAAAAGGTGTTTGAAGTCCCAATAGGGCGTCCTTCGATTCAACCGCGGAGACAAAACCGACAGGAACGCCGACGATTAAAGCGGGTCGAACAACCCCTTCTTTAACGAGCCGGATCAGTTCAAATAAGGCGGTGGGCGCGTTTCCAATCGCGTAAATCTCCGCGTTCGTTTTCACCGCTTTTCGCATGGAACAGATTGCCCGGGTGACCCCGAGCTTTTTGGCTTCAACCATGACATCCTCGTCTGAAATATAGCAGGCCACCTTCCCGCCAAAGCGTGTCAATCCGGCCTTGCTGATTCCGGACTGAATCATTTCAACATCGGCAACAATGGAACTCCCTTTTTGCAACGCGGCCACGCCGCTGGAAATCGCCTCCGGATGAAAACGAAGGTTTTTCGCGAATTCAAAATCAGCTGACGCGTGAATGACCCTTCTTGCCACCTGGAATTCCTGATCTGAAAAAGAATGAGGTCCCAATTCCGCTTCAATGATCTTAAAACTTTCTTCTTCTATTTTTTCCGGAGCGGTAATCTTTGGATACATGATTCTGTCCCTTAATTAATGGTGATGGCCGTGACCGTGCCCCCCTTGAGATTCCGGAGCCAGGCGGGGGAACTGAAATTTACAAACATCGCAATTCATCAAAACCGGTCCTTTTTGAATCGCCTCAAACCGTTCTTCCACAAGAGTCATGAGGGAAGGATCCCTCCCCAGGTAGTCTCCCATCAAAATTTCCACTCCGGGATTTGTTTCCCGATGGTCGTTGACGATTCCCTGAATCCGTTTAATCAAGACCCCCGTAAAGATAAAATAAGGGATCGCGATAATCCGTTCGGCGCCCAACTGAACGCACCGTTTGATCCCTCCGGGAAGGTCCGGCCGGGTAACCCCTATAAAACAGGTTTCCACCCATCCGTTACGATGCTGCTCCCAATAAAGACGGGAGACTTTATGCATATCGCCATTCGCGTCCGGATCCGAACTTCCCCGGCCGATCAGTAAAATTGCCGTTTTCTCTTTCGGTAAAGGGGATACCTTTTTTTCGACCTGTAAAACCCTTTTATGGACAATGTCCAGGAGGATGGGATGAATTCCCAAAGGCGCCCCGTAATGAAATTCCACATGGGGGAACCTGGCTCTCACTTCCTGAATGACCTCCGGAATCTCTGTCTTCGAATGGCCCGCGGCAAAGAAAAGCAGAGGCAAAACCCAAACCCTTTTAGGGACGGGGTCGCCGTAACTTTCAAGAACCGTTTTCATGTTGGGTTCCGCCAATTCCACAAAGGCGGCATCAATGGGCTGACCGGCCTTTTTTTTTCTGAGGTCGCTGACCAGGGTTAAAAATTCCTCATTGCTTTCCTGATCGCGGCTTCCATGTCCGATAAGGAGCCATCTATCTTTCTTCATTTATCCAGCCTTTCTTTCTCACCCCACCGGTTCCAGAAAATAAAATCCTCCAGAGGCAGTTTCTTTTCCCAACCCGCGGTTTCCAGCACAGGCTTTTCAGGAAACGATTCCACATATCCCAGGCAGAGGTAAGCAACGAGTTCAACGGGGTCCGGGATTCCCAAACAGGTTTTGACTTTCCCGGGGTTTAAAATACTGACCCAACCCATACCCACCCCTTCGGCTCTGGCTGCGAGCCAAAGATTTTGAATCGCGCAGCAGGTGGAAAACAGAGCGGTCTGCGGCATCGTCTGAGTACCCAACACAAAGGGCCCTTTCCTTGAAAAATCACAGGTCACGCCGATATTAACAGGGGATTCCTCAATCCCCTCCAATTTTAATCCCTGGTATAAGGCGGATTTTTCTCCAGAATAAACCTTTGAGGCCTCACGGTTGCATTCCAGAAAGCTGTTTTTCACTTGAGTTTTAAAACCGGCATCCTGGATGATGAGAAAATTCCACGGCTGCATTAACCCGACGGAACCTGCCTGATGTCCAGCGTCCAAAATGCGCATGAGGACTTCTTCCGGGAGAGGATCGGACAAAAAACGCCGAATATCACGCCGTTTATAAATCGCGTCATAAACACCCTGTTTTAATAAATCCGGAAAAGAATGGTCAATTTTCTGTTTCATCATCTTTTTTTAATTAAAGGCCAGCCAACGAAATGAAGCAAGCAATAAAAAAATAAAAAGGGTAGATACCGCCATCACGCCGATCGCCTTCAGGATGTCCTGATTTTTGATTCCCCGCTCCGCAAATCCGATGAAAGGAGCATGATCACAAATTCCGCTGTAATAGTGAGGGCCTCTTAACTGGACGCCGAGCAACCCGGCCATAGCCGCTTCAGGAAGGCCTGCGTTGGGGCTTTCATGTTTTCTCCCGTCTCTCAATAAAACACGGTAGCCCCTCAATACAGATCCTCCAAATAAAACCCCTGCCAGAGGCATCACTCCGGCGGTCAATCGAGCGGGCAAAAAATTCAAAAGGTCGTCCAGCCGGGCAGAAGCCCACCCCAAACGGGTATAAGGGGGCTCCCGGTATCCCACCATCGAATCGAGCGTGTTCACGGCCCGATAAGCCATTGCGGCAGGGCCGCCGCCCAGGAGGGCAAAAAAAAGCGGCGCCACAACCCCGTCTACCGTGTTCTCAGCGATACTTTCAACGGCCGCGCGGATGACCCCTTTTTCATCTAAGGGAGCCACATCCCGGCCTACCATCATTGAGACTTTGGATTTCGCCATTTCAAGTTTTTTTTCTTTTAAATGTCTGAAAACCCGCAATCCATGGGCGCCGAGATCTCTTGGCGCAAGGGAAAAATAAATCAAAATCACCTGAACACTCTCACGCCAAAAAGGGGCAAGCTTTTGGGAGAATATCACCAACCCTGAACAAAATCCATAGGTTCCTAATCCTATCGCTCCCGCCAGTAAAATACCGGCAAGCTTTTCATGCTTCGGGAAAACCGCCCTTAACCCTCTTTCGCTGAAGGCAATTAAAACCCCCAACCCTCTCACAGGATGGGGGAGCCATCGGGGATCTCCAAGACAAAGATCAAGAAGTAGCGCTAACCCTGCCCAATAAACGACCTTCATTGCATCATCCGATAGATCGCATCCATATCCACCCCTTTTCTGACCTCATTGGCCAGGCGCTGGATGACCTTTTCCGTGTCATAGTTTGCCTGTATCTTTTTCAGCGGGGGGAGACCCTTGTTTTCCCGAATCTGATCAATGAACCACCGCCGGAACTCATCGGAATCAAAAACACCGTGGAGATAAGTCCCCCATATTCGTCCGGTTTCATTGGACCAGCCAAGGGGATTTCCCTGAGTCATGCCTTCCTGAAGAAAACAGGGCCTTTCGCGGCAGACCGTTGTCCGGCCATGATGCATCTCAAACCCGCTCGCCCGGATTCCGCTGACGACATGCAAAAAGGCCCCTTTTTTCAATGTTTTTTCTTTTTCCAGAATAGTCCCGATTTTTAAAAAGCCCAGCCCGGAAACCGATGAAGGCGTATTCTCCACGCCAAAAGGATCGTCCAAAGTTTCTCCCAGCATTTGAAGGCCTCCACACAGGCCAACGACCAGGCCCCCCTTTGAAGCAAATAAAGTCACCTCCCGATCCAGGTGAGTCTCCTTTAGATAAGCCAAATCCTGGGCCACGTTTTTAGAGCCCGGAATGATCACGACATCGGGTAAAATCCCATTTAGCTTAAGTGAGTCTCCCCGCCGCACCACCTGAATTTCGACATCCGGCTCTGCATAAAAAGGATCAAAATCGGTAAAATTACTGATCTTGGGAAGATCGAGAATGGCAATCCGGCAAACAGGTTGACCGTTTACAAGATGTTGTTTTTTTAGAAGCGGGGTTTTGCCGGTTTTAAACGACACGGAATCTTCCTCAGGAAGGAGGAGTTCTTCCAGATAGGGAACGACTCCCAGAACAGGCTTCCCGGTAATTTGCTGAATCTTTGCCAGCCCCGGTTCTAAAATTAAACGGTCTCCCCTGAATTTATTTAAAATGAATCCTTTTATCCGGGAGGCTTGATGGGGCGGGAGAAGGGATAAGGTCCCGACAAAGCTCGCAAAAACGCCTCCCGCGTCAATATCGCCCGCCAGCAGAACCGGCGCATCGGCCATCTCCGCCGCCGACATATTCACAATATCGTTTTCCATTAAATTAATTTCAGCCGGGCTTCCGGCCCCTTCCAGCACAATGACATCATGCTCAAATGACAATGACTGATAAGCCGAACGAATGGTCGGCCATAACTGTGGTTTAAGAGCCGTATAGTCCGCCCAGCTTAAGATCTCCCTGGCTTTTCCCATGACAACCACCTGAGACCCTGAAACCGTTGTCGGCTTGATTAAAACAGGATTCATCCGAACGTCCGGTTCAATCCGGCACGCCTGGGCCTGAAGGGCCTGGGCACGGCTCATCTCAAAACCGTCCGACGTCACATAGGCATTGAGGGCCATATTCTGGACTTTAAATGGAGCCACGGAAAAACCGTCTTCCAAAAAAATACGGCAAAGGGCGGTCGTTAAGATGCTCTTTCCAACGTTTGATCCGGTCCCCTGAATCATCAAAGTCTTTGTTTTCTTCAAAGGCATTTTAAAATTATTCTTTCTTCACCATCTCTTTTAGAACATCCCGTGTACCAGCCTTTGTATGTTCCAGACAGCGACCTCTTCGAAGTTTGGTCACCCTTCCTTAAGATCCGTAAAAATAGGCGGTAAACTTCGGAGCCGGAGCAGGTTGGAATATACAAGGGCTGGGCAACTTTACCAGGGCGATTTTTTTCAATTGTTAAAAAATCGTTCATAAACATTCCATAAAATCAGCGTCACCGTTTCGACGACTTCACCTGTCCCTCCAACGGTATCTCCCGTCACTCCTCCTAAACGACTTTTAAAATAACGCCCCGCCATCCAGGTTAAACTCAGGGTAATGCCTGCCAAAACCGCGCCCCACCAGGAAGCGATTAAAATTGCCGCGACCCCTGTGAATAAAGTTGCCCAAATCCAGTTGGACGGTTTGGCATGGGAAACAAAAGCAGACCCCAGCCCCCCTTCAGGGCGGGCATAAGGAAAATAAACAAGAAGGGTTACAAAAACCCACCGGCCAAGAAGCGGCATCATCCATAATGCCTTGATCGCCTCCCTGGGGGGCAAAGAAAAAAGAGCGGACACTTTAAAACCAAGGGCAAAAATCAAACCCAACGCGCCAAAAGTGCCGATCGTACTTTCTTTCATGATTTTTAACGATATTTCCCGGGTCCTCCCCTGAAGTCCATCCAGGGTGTCAGCCAGACCATCCATGTGAAGTCCGCGCGTGGCTATCGTGAGAAGAAAAATGACAGAAAGGGCAACCAGCGCCTGAGGCAATGCCTGGCTTAACCCTAAATAGGCCGCCCCTGCCATTAACCCGAGGGCAAGCCCTACCCATGGGAAAGCCGTCAACGAACGGCCTAAATCCTCAGCGGAAACGGTCTCCTTTCCCGCGAAAGGAAACGGAATAATGGTCAGGAAATTCCAGGCGGCGGCAAATTGATGAATCATCAACCTTCCTTGTCGGAAACACCGGCTTCGTCAAAGGTTGCCATCTCAGATAAAACCTTTACCCCGGCTTCGACCAGCCCCATGCCAAGAACCGCGCCGGTCCCTTCCCCCAACCTGAGATTTAAGTTCAAAAGAGGAACAAGCCCCAGCCAATCAAGAATCAAACGATGTCCCGGCTCGACCGATTGATGTGAAGCCGACAAATACTCCTTAACCAGAGGGTTTAAACTCACGGCGATCAACGCCGCGGCGCCGGAGATGAATCCATCCAAAACAACCGGAATACGGTTCCTGGCCGCTCCCAGAATCAATCCCACAAGACCGGCAATCTCCAGTCCCCCCACTTTGGCCAAAACATCCAGCGGGTCTTTTTGTTGAGGCAGGTTTTGTTGAAGGGCCTTCTCAATCACCTTGATTTTATGGTTGAGTTGGGTATCATTTACTCCGGTTCCCCGGCCTGTGACTCCGGCCACCGGATGGGAGGTTATGACGGCGGTTATCGCACTGCTTGCCGTGGTATTGGCAATCCCCATTTCCCCCGTTGCCAGAAGATCGATCCCTTTGCGGGCCAGCTCCTCCGACAGGAGTATCCCTTCTCTAATGGCAGATAACATTTCGGAGGGGCTCATCGCCGGACCCTTTGACATATTCGCGGTTCCGTGTTTTACCTTGGATTGCCGGAGCCCCGCCGCCGGTTCAAAATCATGAGCCACGCCGATATCGACCACGATCACTTCGGCATTGACATGTCTCGACAGAACATTAATCCCGGCGCCGCCGCGCAAAAAATTATAAACCATCTGCGCGGTCACCTCCCTGGGAAACGCGCTCACCCCTTCATCCGCAATTCCGTGGTCCGCCGCAAAAACGACAACCGCTTTTTTGTCCAGAGTCGGTTTGATTTCACCCCGGCTCATTCCATACCACACCGCCAGCTCCTCCAGCCTCCCTAAACTTTCCGGCGGTTTGGTGAGCCGATCAAGCCGTCTCTGAATTCTTTCTCCGACGGACTGATCCGGTTTTTGAATCTCCTGAAGCGTTTTCCGCAAAAAATCCATGATTTCTCCTATTTTATTCAGGGGCCCGTGCGATGCTTCGCGTTCTCCGATGCCCCCGAACCCCGCGTTGCGCACTGGCAGAGCCAGATGCTTCACTTGATTTTCAAAGGGATCCCCGCGGTCACCAGATATACCTCATCGACCATCCTGGCCGCCGCTTGATTTAACTCTCCCTGCAAATCTCTAAAACGCCTTCCTAAAGGCGTCGGAGGGACAATCCCCATCCCGATCTCATTCGTTACCAGAATAATCGGGGTGACGGTCTGTTGAACCGCCTCTAATAACCTGAAAATTTCCTCCCTGACTTTCGTATCCTGGTCCTCTTTTAAAACCCAGTTAGAAAGCCACAGGGTTAGACAATCAACCAAAATGACCTTGTAAGGCTCGCTTATTTCTTTTATCCGGTCAGCCAGATTGAAAAACTCTTCCACTGTTTTCCAGGACGCATTGCGGCTTTGCTGGTGCAAGGCGATCCGACCTTTCATTTCTGAATCAAAGGGCTGACAGGTCGCCACAAAAACTTTTTTACCAGGAAATTTTTCACCCTGTTCAAAGGCAAAACGGCTCTTTCCAGAGCGCGTCCCCCCTAAAACCAAAGTTTTTGATCCGTCCATACTTTATACTTGGGGGCCCGTACGATGCGGCAGCTTCTCCGATGCCCCCAAACCCCGTGTTCTCACAGGCAAAGCCTGATGATCACTTGATACTGGAACCGCTTGACTTTTATCCAGAAACTCAATGCCTCCTCCCCGAAGCCGAAGACAATGCATCGGGAGAGAGCGTCCCAAAAGGGTCTTTATTTTCAGTTCCAACAATTGAAAATCAAACGTCCCGGGATTAAACAACATTCCAATCATGGAGCCGCTGTGAGCAATGTTGACACCGACGCCCCCTGCCTCCAGGGTCAACTTTAAAATTCTCTCAAGGTCGGGTTTCCGAAGAATATTTTGATGGGACAAAGCGCTTAACGTCGCACCTTCTCCAATTTTCCGAGTCGACCCTTCCTTGACCCCCTCCTCAATCAGTTGAAACGATTTTAAAACGGTTCTGGCCTGCGCCCGGGCAATTTTTTTCTGGTCCTTCTGATTAAAAGAAATCGTATCGATTTTTTCTTCAAATTCCAGGGCAACGATTTCCATCGGCGGAGGTGAGCCAAAGGAACGCCGGAGACTCCCCTGATAATGATCGAACAGGGTAATTCCTTCAAACATAATCCCGTCAGTGGGTTCAACAGACAAGAACAGCTTTACCCACTTTTCTCTTTCTAAAGAATATCCTGCCGCCCATTGATGCAGAGCAAGCGCGGCTGTCATATCCGCCGTACTGCTGGCCATCCCTTTTCCCACAGGCAATTCCGAAAACAGGGTAAACGGCAATCTCCCGGATCGCGGCATGGAACCTTCCCGCTTTCCACTTTTTTTTCCAAAGCCGCCAACCAGGTGAAGCAGCCGCTTTACTTTCTCCCCAACCGGATATTGAACACCCTGAAATGTTCCGATCCCTCCCCAGGTATAACGGTTAACGGGACAGGTAATATGGAGACGGACTCCATCAATGCTTCCCTGGGCCAGCTCTCCACAGCTCCCGGGCACGCGCAGGAGGGTTTTCATTTTATTTTCTGCCTCAAAACAGCGAAAAGCCGGTGGTGGTCTTCCTCTTTTTTGACCGCAATTCTAAAAAAATCAGGTCCCAGGCCCCTCCATTGATGACAGCTTCGAATTAAAATTTTTTCCTTTAAAAGATCCCTTTTTAACGCTTCGGCTTTCAGTTCCCCGACCAAACGAATTAAAAAATAGTTGGCCTCGGAAGTAAAAGGCTCCAGCTCTTTAAACTGATTTAAGAGATGAAATAAACCCGCTTTCGACTTTTCGACGAAAATCCGGGTTTCATCGAGGAACGATTTCTCGTCCAGAAGGGCTTCTCCGACCTTTTGGGCAGGTGTATTGACCGTCCAGGGCTCTTTGAAATGCTCCAATTTTTGAATTAACGCCTCACTGGCAAAAGCAAAACCAAGCCGCAGACCCGGAATATTAAATATTTTGGTTAAAGATTTAAGAACGATGACATTTTTTTCAAGTGGAAAATTTAAAAGAGAGGCGGCCGGGGCGTTCACAAAATCGATATAGGCTTCGTCCACAACGAATAAAAACGAAGGATGCCGTTGAATCAGCCACCGGACCTGCTCCGCTGAAAAACAGACCCCGGTTGGATTATTGGGATTACAAAGAAAAACTAATTTCACCTTTCCCCGGTGTTCTAATAAAATCGAGTGGAAATCGTGAATCGATGGCCGGAGGTTTGAACCTCCGAAATGAACCTGACAACCCGCTAATTTCGCCGACGTTTCATAATCGGAATAAGTGGGAGAGAAAATTAAAACGGAGCTGACCGGAAAAACGCGGGGAATCAGGAAAATAAATTCGGTAGTCCCGTTGCCGGCAAGAATTTCCGTCGAAGACAACGCATAATGAGCCGATGCCTTTCGCAGAAGAGTCCGGCTTTGAGAATCAGGATAGGCGCCGACCTCCTTAAAAGAGTTTTCAAAGGCCTTCAACGCCGAGGGAGGGATTCCAAGCGGATTCACATTGGTGCTGAAATCAATAACCTCTTCGGAACACCAGCCGTATTTTTCCTGAACTTCCGACAGGTTTCCCCCATGACCGCTATACATCTTTTCTATTCCCTATTAGCAATCCGAGGATACTCAGTTCTGGCCGTCAAGAAGAGGTCATATACAAGGCGGAGCAAAAACCCACACCGGAGCGTACACAGTTAGTACGTGAGGATGCGGGCTTGCAGCGACAACGCAGTAGATGGCCCCTTATTGACGGATCAGAACAAAAAAAATCCCCAATACAAATAAATGTATTGAGGATTGCACCCTGATTTCTTCAGCCTCAAGTTTCAAAACAGCCTTGACCCTGTTTACCCCGGGGCGATCTGTTTTCTCTTCAGGCAGGTCTTCTGACTCTTAGTTCGATAAGATTTGGGAGCCTGCTCACTCATTCGCAATACCCCCAAACCCCGGCTCTCGCACAGGCAAAGCCTGATGCTCAAACCCACCTACTCCCCGTCGTCTTCCCCCCTGAAAAACCAGAAAGTGACATGGTGACGGGTTTCGTCCCTAATTACAGCGGCGGGACCGTCCCGGAATTACACCGGGTTCTCTATTATATCCTTAAGGATACCTGAAGCTATGAAGAATGAATCATACGGGAGGCTGTCGGCTCATGTCAATAGTGAAAAACTTCTTGCCCAACCCCAGTTTCCTGCTTAACTTCCCAATGAACCCGTCCTGCCAGGTGAGACAGTAATATTATCATTAATTCTCGACACATTTGTCCTCGAATACGGCAAAAGAAAGCGAGCCGATGATCTTGACCCCCTCGAATCCGAAAACATTGTGTATCTTAAAAAAAGCTCATTTAATCGTCAAAATCAAGGTTTGAACTAACTGTATCCCCAAACTCAAGTCCACAGTATAGGTTCCGGGGTTGAGGAAAATATGATTGACGTTAACCGTTCCTCCATCTCTTGGACAAGAGCGAAAATCCGATGTCCCGTCGCCAAAATTAAGAGTGTAATTTCCACAGTTATTATCGTAGTAAGAAAACGAGATCCCTCCGAGGACCCCGTTTGTGGGTGTCCCCTGCAAATTGTAGGAGATGTTGTTATTTAAGAGGATATTTGGAACAGGGGTCAATACATGGGCTTCCACCAGGTTACTGTCCCGGTTTCCTCCCTGATCCCGCGCCCGGACGATGATGTAGTAGTTTGTTCCCTGGATCAATCCGGAAACGGTATAGCTGGTGGCGCCTGCTGGAGAGGTGGCCGTCACATTAAAGGGAGCTCCCGAGATTGTGGAAAGGGAGATATCATAAAGAATATTGCCTGACCCGGTCATATTATCTGTTGCCGGATTCCAGGCGAGAGCAACGGTCGTCGGCGAGGACGGAACCGCAACGGTTAGACCGGAAAAAATCGGCGGGGTCAGGTCTCCAGGGCCAAGAGGGTTGAGGGTGATCGACAAATGAAGAGTCGATCCCGCGACGAGTTGCGCCACGGTCGCACTGCCGGTGTGGGTCACATTTCCACCGGCATCCCTGGCAGTCGCATTAACGACCCGTTTCACCCCTGCGGGAACATTGATCGCCAGATTCGTTCCATTCAGCGGCAAAAGGGTGGTAATGGCCGCCATATCGGGCGCACTGATCGTTAAAGTAATCGATGCGACATTGGCCAGATCGGCGGGAGTTCCGGTAATCGAAGGGCTCGACAGGGTCGTTCCTATTCCAATCAGAAGGGTGGCCTGATTCCCTTCTCTTGTCCCTGATCCCTGATTGCCGCATGAAGAGACGAACAGAAAGGTCAGAATTACCCCTATCATGTTTAAACAGTTTAGTCGTTTCATTTCATTTCTCAAAGGTCTGGGCGATATTCCCGGAAAGGACCCTCCCTTTTAATACCTCCTGGATAAGGGTAGCGGAGAGACTCCCTTTTTTTAAATTCACCTCCGTCGGGACCTGACTCTGTTCGATATAAGCCTCGACATTCAGCCCCTGGAAATCAAACGTGGCCGGCAGACTGACGAGATCGGGATTAGAACGAACGCTCCCATTTCCTGATAATTGAGCGAGGGTGGCGTCCGGCTGGTAGGAGTTGACGCCGATTTCAAGTTTCCCCATTTGCAGGGCAACGGGCAACCCATTCAGGGTGGCGACATTCGCGGGAAGGTGAAAGTTCCCGCTCTCACTTGCGTCCGTAACCGTTCCTGTTTGATCAAATCCAATCACGATCCAATGTAAAATAAGTCCTGGGAGATTCCACGGTTGTCCCTCCGTAATCAGCGGACTGTCGGCCCTTATCGAAGTAGCCCTGAAAAGAGAACCGTTATATTCCACGGCTGAGGCGGGGGCATTTTTCATTAAAAACAATTTCCCCATATCCGTCAACAAGGTTCCCTCATCCAGATAGACCCGTACTTCGTAATGATCGAATTTGCCGGGAGAGTTCCAGGCCAAAACCTGAGCCGGTGGAAGCAGAATCCCGCCGGTCGGCGTCAGGAGCTCAATTGACGATGGCGGAAGAAAAATGATCTGACGGGTTCCGCTGGCGGCCACCATTTGCCCCTTCTTGTCCAGCCCCTTGACCTGCCAGAGAAGCGGGCGGTTCATCGGCAATCTTTCGGCTAAAAGGGGAGGTAGGGTATACGTTGTCGCCGGCAATCGCGCTGAAACCAGAGGGTGAGTTAAATCTTCAGGATCATAAAAACTGATCTGATAAGAAACCGGTGGGCTTTTTGTTAAAACAACCGGCTCCTTCCATGTAAAAGATAAAGAAGAAAGGGTGGATTTCCCCGGGATAACCAGGCTGTCACTCCGGGGACGGTCCAATCTGGCGGCCTCTACCGGGTGTATCAAAATCAACGGGACGGCATGGATTCCAGGGGAGACGTCCACCGCATACCGTATTACCGGAACCTTAAATGCCACTGAAGGCGTAAAAAACTTCACCGATACGTCATGGAATCCAGGTTCAAAAGATGGCAAGGGGGGAAGATCGGTCATTTTTAAAACAATGCTGTCGCCGAACGTTAAGGTTGTGTTGAACGTTTGAAGCGGTTTCCCATCGACAAGCCACTGTCCGACTAACGGACCGTTTCCGGAATAAAGGATATCGGCCTGGACACCAAGCTTTCCGTTCAACCCTATGGCCGCCCGGGGAAGACCATTATCAAATGTCAGGGCAACCCGCTTTAAAGAGAGTATCCCGCCTGGAGTCGCCTTGGGTGTCAGGTCGACATCAAGGGTAATGGGAGAAACTGCAAATCCAGGACGCAGACCAACAAACAGAAGCATGAACAATCCTGCGTAAAAAAAGATTAAAATTCGAATGATGGTCAAACCTTGCCGGTTCATTTTATTTGAGTTTTTCCTTCTGAATTTTCGTCTGCCGTCACCATGAAAATAAGGGTCGGTATCGTCAAACTCGAAACCGGCTGTTCAATCCGAAGCGTCAGGCGATGCTGGCCAGGCTCGAATGTCGGCAACCGGGTCGGCGGCGCCATATCGACCGTAAGCGTATTTCCAAAGGTCACTGTTGTCGAAACAGCTTCGACGACCCGGTCGTCCACCAGCCAACTGGCCCGAAACAGCCCGTTCCCATTAAACTGAATGATCGCCTGGGTAGAAAGTTTGCCGTTGCGGGGGACGATAGTCTCGGCCTGCCCATTCGAAAACCGGAGTTCCACACGCCGGATCGTAAGGGGACCGGTTGTGCTTCCGCCCGAAAAATGGACCGTTTCCGATTGAACCGGAATCGGAGCCAGGGGCGAACACCCCGTCCCTCCAACAACACCTAAAATTAAAATCCAGACCGCCCATTGATTTATTTTCATATCGAGGTTCCTTAAAAGTGGACCTCCCCTTCCAGCGGTGAGAAAACTTGTATACCCAGCATCACGGTCTGATCCCATCTATTTTGAGAGGAGTCGAGATGGTCTGCATAATGGTCTCCGCTATAACTCAAGGTCAAACCGGAATGCTGGCGCGGAAAGAGAGATTTAAGACGGGGTGAAATGTCCCAGACCATCCGGAGAATGGCTGTACGCTCGACATTATCGGCCAGATTGTCGCTGATATCGTTCTTGGTCCAGGTCATCTGCCCGGCAAGAGAAAGGGGCGCGATGATATGCCAATTCAAGGTTAATGTCCCCGCCGTTGTTTTTTGAAACATTCCGTTGTAATCGATATTGGAATAGGAAAAGGTCGGTTCTAAACTGAGTTTGTCCAGCCACTTCAGACTCCCGGAAAGGGCCGCGTTCCGGGTATTGGCGTCTCCATTCAGAGGGTCTGCAATCCAGGAATCGCTTAAGACGAGATTACTCGACCACCCTTCACCCCCGTACGATAGAGCGGCCGTTCCCGATTGATTCAAAATATCAGTCTCTGGGTCGCCTGCCGGCTCGGACTGACTTTTGACCCGGCCATAAAGATAAGAGAGTGAAAGGGCCGGCCAGTTCTGTTGAATCAGCGAATAGGTCAAGCCGGTATTGTTGTTATAAACAACCGGCCGTGCCGGATCATTATCGAGATTATCCCGGGATCGGGACAATGACGCGGAAAGGAAAGAGGTTCCGAACCCTGCCCCCCCGCTCAGGGCGTACTGTTCACGGTCATAAGTCGCTCCGGAATTGGCAATACTGGCAAACCTGGCCCCCGTGCGCTGGTAATTCGCCCTCAGATTCACCCCTCCCACGGTTTTGTCCAATTGAAGTCTCCCCGCCAGGTCCCGTCGGGTCCCCTCATTACTCAAGGTATTTGGGTTATTTGCGCTGGCGGCAATCTCGGCGTTATAACCGATGCCGGCATATCGGCCCGATCCCAGGACCCCCCCAACACTTCCCCTGCTGGGGGCGGCGATACTGGCGACATTAGGGCTGGAATCGCTTAAGATCTCACCGTCCAACGCCACGGCGGCGATTCTCAACGGTTGATCATTTTGACCGGCAAGATGATAGGTCACCCCGGCGCCCCGTATCTGATTTTCCGAACTCAACCCGGAATTCCACCCCGTCACCGTGCGGCTGCTTGCCTGAATCACCTGTAAACCGGCATTCTCCCCCTGCATTTCGGCGGAAACGCCCCGACGCGATAGCGGCAATGCGGTCAACGGCGTTCCTGAAAAAACCACGTCACCGAACGCAAGCCTGTTTTTATCATGTTTGACCTGAAATAATAACCCAAACGGCGTCAATTCGTTGGTCGGAGACGTATTCGAATATCCCATATTACTCTCGAAACTGACTTCCGTTTCACCGCTTTTTGCGCCGACGTTAAGAGCAAGATTTCCGTTTGCCGCGATATCCTGATCCTGGGTTTTTTTCCCAAAAACCTGATTGCCTGTTAATGAAAAAGAGCTTTTTGAATAAAGGGTCTCCTTTTCGCCCTCCAAAAGTTCCTCTCCTACCGAAAGGACCCAATCGGCCCGGGCAGAGCTCGCCATTCCGGTTGCCAAGACCTCCAGATGGTGCTTTCCCGCGGCAAATGGATCGGAAGGCTGGTAACGCCACTGCGCCCCTTCATGTTTAACCATCGCGGAGACATCGACTCCATCGACCAGAATAATCAGCGGTCCGGTGTAATTTCCTGTGTCAATGACAATTGAACTCTCGGCTTGAGTCTGCATCGGGAGAGGTTCAATTAATCGGATGTCGCCATTCATGAGGGGGAGCTCTGTTGAGCCGAGAACGGAGGAGACCCGGAGGACTAGAATGAACAGAACCACGAAAACCGATAAGAATTGGAAAAATTTGTTCATTTTCTAAGAAAACCCTTCATTTCTAGATTTGGGGATAAAGATATCAAACCGGAGGGGACAGATGGGGGACAGATTCCGAATAAAATTAAAAAAATAGACTAAAGAGGGCTTAAAAGAGATTTTATGAATAAAATAAAGGGGTTATAAACTTTTGTGGTTCCGGTAGAACGTTGCGATCAGGTTAGATAAAAGAGGGAACAGGTCTTTCTCATGACGGGAGCTTATCGAATTTTTTGGTGTTACGGACCTGATAAACGGGAGATTACCATTCTTGCCGTGACACCCCACCCCTGAAAAGGATGTTTTTTTAAAGTTGCTTACCTTATTCTTATACTGTCTTTATACAGCGTTACGAGTTTTCCACTAAAATAGTCTGGCTGATACTTTGAAAAGAATTTGAGGACTAAACCGACTTCTTCAGACGCGGTAAGATTGCCAGAACGAATATAGATGATTCCCTTTGTTTTGGTAGAATCAAACCGTAGAGAATTTGTGAAATGGTAATCTCTTGTAATAAACAGAGCCTCTTCTTTCAAAACAATTTTGAAAACTTCATTATCAAGTAAACCTGAAGTAGAAGGTTCTGCGATCGCGATGACCGTGTGTCCTGAATTTCTTAGAATTTTTACAAGACTATAACTCACACTTTCATCAATGATTATTTTCACCCAGAAACAACCTTTTCCGTCGCCAGGAAGGTTGCATACTCAAGGCAGGCCAGGAGATCTTCTCGGGTAAGTCTGGGAAATTCCTGAAGCACCACTTCATAAGCCTCCCCTGCTGCCAAATGACTGAGGATAATGTGGACGGGTATTCGCGTTCCCTTTACACAAGGTTCTCCACCACAGATATTGGGGTCTGAGACTATCCGGGAATTCAAAATCGTTTTCCTCCTAATTAGTGTCTGAACGAAAACCCTATATTTTTTACGGATGATTCGCGTTGCCCCTGCCGAAAAAATCGCTTCAACGGAAAAACATCGTCAATACGATTGTTGCCCGCATATTTATTTCCTGCTTCCTCGTATTCTTGCAGAA
>JACOTA010000026.1 GCA_016178585.1 Nitrospirota bacterium | reverse complement strand
CAAGACCAGCGATAGACTTCGCACCCACTTATTAATCATGTCATTGCGAGCACCGAAGGGTGCGTGGCAATCTTATCGTAAAGTCTTGAGATTGCTTCACTTTGTTCGCAATGACAGCTTTCTAACTCTGTTCTTGGGCGGGACATCGTTGTTCCGTTTCTTTACTTGAGGGCAAAGAGGTTCACTGCCCAATCCGTTGTCCGATATCCTGAATATACACAATATCAGGCTGTGTTTCCACATAGGCCAGCGCATAATCAAGTTCTCCCGGCGTTTCCGCATAAATCGTAAACACCGGCTGACCTTTTTCTACCCGGGTCCCTGCCGGAGTATGGAGGTCAACTCCGGCCGAAGGGGCCGTGGGAGCCCCGGAGAGTTTGGCTACCCTGGCCAGTCGACGGTTTTCGATACTGGCGACGATTCCCGCAGAACGCGCGGTGATTTCACGGGAATATGTTGCCTGGGCTGGCTCCCGCATGCCCCCCTGGGCTTCACAAATCGCTTGAAATTTTTGCCATGCCCGTCCATCGCTTAAAATCGCCCTGGCCATGTGTCGGCCTTCTCCTTTTTTAACCCGGGAAGAAAATTCGAGGATTTGGCCGGCCAGAAGAATCGACCGTTCGAGAAGATCCTGGGGCGCGTTTTTTTCTCTACGTAAAACCGCAAGAACATCCCTCGCTTCCAACGCGGGGCCAATTCCCCGGCCAACAGGCTGGGTCCCGTCGGTAATCAACACACAAACGTTTAAACCCACAAAACGGCCAACCTCCTCCAAATGGCGTCGAAGGGTCTCCGCGGATTCCTGATCCCTGACCTTGGCCGTTTTTCCAACAGGAACGTCAATGACGACATGGGTCGACCCTGCCGCCACTTTTTTGGATAGAATCGAGGAAACAACCTGTTCAGGGCTGTCAAAATCCAACGGTCGTTCTACCCGGATCAGGATATCGTCTGCCGGACTCAAGCGGACCGCTCCACCCCATACAATACACCCCCCTTCCCGCTCAACCACCCGCCGCATAGCGCCTATTTTCAGGTTCACCGGAGCCAGCGTTTCCATCGTGTCCACAGTTCCAGCGGGAGAGGTGATCGCGCGAGAAGAGGTTTTAGGCATGATCAATCCAAACGCCGCGATGATGGGAACCACGATGAGGGTCGTGCGATTGCCCGGGAGCCCTCCGACGCAGTGTTTATCCATCACCGGTGAGCGATCCCATTGAATTTGGTCGCCTGCATTAATCATCGCTTGAGTCAAGGAGACCATTTCCTGGAGATCCATGCGGCCTCCAGCACAGGCCGTAATAAACGCCGAAAGATGGACGTCGGAATAACGGCCAGCCGCGATGTCAGCCACGATCTCTCTCATTGCCGTTTCACTCAGCCTTTTTCCGTAAACCTTTCCTCTAACATAACTCAAAGATTCCACCGGCGGCGGATGGGAAACGGTTACTTCATCCCCTTCTTCGGCTTTGAGAAGGCGCCAGGCCGCTTCGGATAAACCCGCCTCCCCGGGTGACAAAATACCGGTCGTTACAATGTTCAACGTGGCGAGGACCGATTGTTTCCCGTTTTCTACGCGGATTCGCGATTGGGCTTCAAAACCTTCGGATCGACAGACATGACAATCCCGGCGCATGTAGATAACCGGCTCCTGATAGGTATCAATTCCAAGCCGGCGTAAACGGAGCGAATAAAAAGCTTTTTTTTCTTTCACGTCAACGTCACCTTTTCCAGGTAGTCCGCCACGCGGCAGCGCCAACCCAATTGTTCCTTAATCCGACGCCTCAACGCATCTGCCGGCGCAGGTTCTCCATGAGTAATAAAGGTTTCACGGGGCGCGACGTCAAAATGGCGGAGCCACGCCAGAATTTCACTGTAATCGGCGTGGGCGGATAAATTATCGAGCGCAACAACTTCCGCGCGAACAGGGATATAATTTCCATGAATCTTGACTGATTTTGCGCCGTTGATCATCGCTTCTCCGCGTGTTCCACCCACCTGAAATCCGACAAACAATACCGTATTTCTCTCATCCGGAGCAAAAGCTTTCAGGTGATGAAGGACGCGGCCGCCGGTGGCCATGCCACTTGCCGAAATCAAAATCATCGGGTCTCGTTTGGCGTTCAGGCGTTTTGACTCCTCCGCAGTATGAACAAGATGCGCGACAGAACCCATTTCTCTGCTTTGCGCGGCCGTTAAGCGGTGCTCTCTGTAATGGTTACGATAGACCTCGGTGGCTTCAATGGCCATCGGACTGTTGAGGTAAACCGGAATATCCGGAATGGCATTCTCTTTTTTGAGAAGATGAACGTAATAAAGGATCGCCTGCGCACGGCCAACCGCGAAAGCCGGAATTAAAATGATTCCACCACGCTGAACCGTCCGATTAATGATCTCGGCTAAAACAATTCGCGGATCAGCCGGATCATGAAGGCGGTCCCCATACGTTGATTCAATCACCAGGTAATCGGCCTTATGGATGACCGTTGGCGGTTGCATGATTAAATCATTCAGACGGCCAAGATCGCCGGAAAACAAAAGAGAAGTTTTCGCGTCCTCTAATAGGACAAGTGACGAACCGACAATATGCCCCGCCGGAAAAAGACGAAAGTGAAGACCCCCGCCAAGGTCAACTTCCTGATCAAATTCACAGGGTGAAAATTGTCTTAAGGATCTTTCGGCATCCTCCTGGGTATAAAGAGGAAGCGCCGTGGCATGTTTTGAATATTTGTGTTCGTTCATATATCCCGCCTCTTCTTCCTGCAAATACCCGCTGTCAGGTAAAAGAATGGAACAGAGATCCTTCGTCCCCCGGCTGCAATAGACCTTTCCTGAAAAGCCATTTTTTACCAATAAAGGGAGATAACCGCTATGGTCAATATGAGCATGCGTGAGAATGACAGCGTCAATTTCTTCCGGTTTCACCGGCAAGGGCGCCCGGTTCCTTAATCGTAACTGCTTAAATCCCTGGAAAAGGCCGCAGTCCACCAGGATTTTCCTGGATCCGCCGCTCACCAAATATTTAGACCCGGTTACGGTGTTGGCAGCCCCTAAAAAGGTAATCTCCAATTTAATTTCACCTCCAAATGTAAATAACTAAGGTCTCTTATTGATCAAACGGTTCAAATCTGCCATCACTCCGGGAAGATCAAAGGGAGAATCCGCGTCGATCTCTACCGCATGGAAACTTTCCTCCGGGCTCAAAGGTTCCGCGGTTGCCAACTGCTGTTCGAGGACCGTCACACCGGCCTCGGAGGCATCCAGGCCTTTTTTATTTCGTAAGACCACTCGCTCCCGTAATATTTTCGGAGAGGCATGAATATTCAGAATGACAAAAGGCACTCTCAAATGCCTGGCTAGATGATGAAAGATCTGACGTGACGCTCTTCTTAAAAAGGTCGCGTCAACAAGTACGGGATAACCCGCTTTAAGAAGATCGTATGCAAAAATGGCCAATTGATCGTAAAGTCTCCGGGTCAGGTCAGGAGCATAAATACCGGCTCCAACCTCTCCAGTCGTTTTAGCGAGGGGGGATAAACCTGCCAGTCGTTTTCGTTCAACATCACTTCGAATCCGAACCGCATCCAGTTTCTCAATAAGCCCCTGGGTCAAGGTCGTTTTTCCGGCCCCGGACGGGCCATGCGTGATGACGAGAGAGACGGGATCTGGCCGGGTATATTTTTCCGCAAGATCGATGTAACTCCGATGCTCTTCCCAAAGATGTTTTTCCTCTCCGGAATCGAGAGCCTGCTGGCTTAAACGGATCGAAGCCACTTTTGCCCGAACCATCGCCCGGTAAACCTGATAAGTCCGCAACACCTTCAGGCCCGCATAATCTCCACTGGCTTCCAGGTAAGTATTAAGGAAACGGCGTGCCAGCTCAGGGTGGCCGCGATCATCGAGATCCATTAAAAGAAACGCCAGATCGCTCATCACGTCAATAAATCTGAGATTCTCGTTAAATTCCAGGCAGTCGAAAACGACGACGCGGCCGTCAATTAAAACCATGTTGGCCAGATGAAGATCGCCATGACATTCCCTAATAAAACCCGATTTTCTCCGGGAAATAAAATCATCGCGGCGGGCGGCTAATTTCGACTCGGTCCAGGAGCGGAGCCTCTCAATTTGTTCAAGTTCCTTTGCGTCTCGAACCATTTCGTGAATCCGCGTGAAATTGTCCCGCATCGGCTGAGCAAGCCCTTCCGGCGTTCCGAAAAAGCTTTCTGGTCCCGCTATTTCAGCCCCTTGATGAAAGGCCGCCAGCTCTTTTGCCAGAACATCGAGGGCTTCTGGCTTAAGCAGGCCTCGTTCCAGAACCCGGTCGAGCTCCTGATTCCGGTCGAATTGTGTCATCTTTACGGCATATTCAAGGATGGGTCCGTTTCCATTGAACTCCGGATGATGTTCTTTTCCGGTAATTTTAATCAAACCAAGGTAAATCGAGGGAGCCAGCCTGCGGTTGAGGCGCAGTTCCTCCTGGCAGCAGATATGGCGTTTTTCAAGGGTAGAAAAATCGACAAAGCCCAGGTTAACCGGTTTCTTGATTTTATAGGCATACGCTCCGGTCAAAAATACCCATGAAATATGGGTTTCGACCCATTCTACTTTTTCAACAGGATGATCGTAAACAGCAGGATTTTTGAGAGCTTCAATTAAAGGAGGTTGTTTCACTTGTTGATATTCAGGGACCCGTCCGCTCCGCCTCTGGCGGATGCTCCGATGCCCCCGAACCCCACGTTCCGCACCGGCGCAGCCGGTTGCTTCACTTGTTGATATTCTATTTTCATATTTTATCTCATGACCCAAATTTTCAGTAAGACGGCCGAAAGGAGCGCGCATCCTGCAGAAACGCCAAAGGCAAGCTGAGGGGTCCAGGTCTGCCAGAGCCATCCGAACAGGAGTGAGGAGGGAAGGAGCATGACGCCTGTCGTTAAGTTAAACCAGCCGTAAGCCGTCCCCACCAGCGTGGAGGGCGCAAGATCGGCAACCAGCGCCTTTTCTACCCCTTCAGTGGCCGCCATAAATAATCCATAAAATGCAAACAAAACCCAGAGCGACCACAACTGTCTCCCGTTAAAACCAAGCAACAAATAAAAAATACCATAGACGCTCCACCCAAAAATAATCAGCCGGGTTCGACCGATTCTATCCGATAAGGCAGACAAGGGAGTAGAAAAAAGAGAGGCGGAAAGTGAAACCAGGGCCCAAATCAAAGGAACCTGTTCGTTGGACAATCCCAGGTCCTTCGCCCGAAGAAGGAGAAAGGTGTTGGAAGCGTTGCCGAGGGTAAACAACGCCAGAACCATCAAATAGCGTTTAAATTGTGGAGGAAAGCTATGGAAATTCCAGTTAAAAGGGATAGGGGTTTTAATTTCCTGCCGTTGAGGTTCTCGAATAAAGAGGGACAACAGCACGGTCAATCCCCCCGGCACGGCAACCCATAAGAAAATCTCTCTAACCGTCATTTGCCGGGACAACATCCAGTAGGCTAATAATGGGCCAATGACCGCTCCAAAGCTGTCAAAGGCCCGATGAAATCCAAAAGCTAAACCCCGCTGATGAACAGGAACCGAAAGAGCCAGAAGGGCGTCGCGCGGTGAACTCCGCAAGCCCTTGCCCAATCGGTCGCCCAATCGAAGCGCCAATACCATCAGCCATGAAGGGGCAAAGGAGAGCAACGGCCGGGAGATGGCGGCCAGGGAATACCCTCCCACCACCCATGATTTGGTGGAACGGGTCCTGTCCGACAGCATACCTGAAAGCAATTTAAAGAGACTCCCCGCCGCTTCGGCACTTCCCTCGATCAGCCCCAGAACTTTGGGGCCTGCCATTAAAACCGACGTGACGTAAAGAGGGAGAAGGGAGTAGACCAGCTCACCGGCCGTATCATTTAGAAAACTAACCCAACTCAACAACCAAACTGTGGAAGGAAGCCCTAAGATCGCCTTAAACATTCACTCGCTACTTCTTAAAGGAATGATCCCTGTAAATGACAGGAAGAGGAAGAGAAGAACAAGTTATTTTCAACATCAAGCGGAATTATACTTAAAAAAAGTGAAGAATCAAAGACATTCACAACCCGCGGGTTCGAGGCTCCTGTCAAAGTCGTATGGTGGAATGAGTCATACCGTTATTAAATACCGAGAGACAGGGTTTGTGAAACAAGTCCCTGCACTCATTGTCTTTATCGAGAATCCACCTAATCCTCAAAAACCGAGAGCCTGATTATTAGTGATAGTCGTTGGTAAGCTGCACTGTTTTTTGAGAAGAGCAAATATGTGGATTCCTGGAAGGAAGGACAAAACGGAATTTTTTCAGTAGCAAACTGAGTGAGTCACTATTTCTTTTTTTCAATGTTTAGAGTCGATCCCTGAAGAAGGAGGTCTTAAAAAACTGCCAGTATCTTGCCTTCTCCGGCTGACGAGTGGGCCAGTACAGCTTCATAGCCCATCTGTCTCGCTCTGATTGCAATTTTTTGTGTTTGATCATAATCAAAGGGTTTTACTAAGTCCTCGTTTTTTAATGCTAAGATTTTTTGAATGGAAAAATCTGTAAGATCCAATACCTTCTGTAAAGAGACCCTGACTGGTAAAAGTTTAAAGCGGGTCCTTTTAACAGGGCCTTCATTTTTCTTTTCTATTTCCTTCCAACATATTTCCCGTGTCAATCCAAAATAAAGCGCTCCAAATTGATAGGACGGATTATATCGGCCTCCAAAAGTTATACTCCCTTCCATCGACAAAGGTTGATGCTGGTAGACTCGGGCTATGATCCGAAAAACTCTCGCGGATAACTTTTTAGGCTTTACTTTGTCTAGAAGGTCTAGACGCCCTGTTTTGGCCAAGGCTTAAAAGATTCCCCACCGGATTCTTTCCAGGGATTCCTGCATCCTCTTTATACCCCTAAAAGTAGATAAAAGGTCTAAAGGTCGCAAACCGGAAAAAGACTCTTTGGGGCTTGAAAACCAACCAGGAACATTTTCGGGATCCATGATGTCTCTGGCAATTTCCACTACTTCCTGAATCATCTCAAGGCGTTCCTTTTCCAGGGAGGGGGGCTGATCACCTTCTTTCTCCCAGCGAACAATGGTTCGGACCGAAACATTTAGTATACGGGCTAAATCCTCCTGGGAAAGATTTAGAGAGGACCGAATGAATTCGATCATTTCAGGAATACTTATTGAAGAAAAGAGTTTGACTGTTTTTTGAGTTCTCATGCAATTTAGATTAAACAATTCACGCCATAATGTCAAGAATAAATATCGTATTTTTACATGACCGGTAAATCAATATTCACTCCAAACATTCTTATAAAAAGGAACCGAAAAACGAGGATTATCGAAAGGTGCATTCAGTTTAAATTTAAACCGATGCTCGATATTATAACCTCTGAGGGCGGTGACGCGGAGGACATTAAACGGGGAAAGCCTTAAGGAAAAAAATATAGAAATTTGCAGGAAGGAAAGTTAAAGAGATCATTTAAAAATGGACTCCATGACCTGTTTGACTTTGCTTTCCTCAAACGGTTTTAAAATATAATGTTTGGCCCCCTCTTTCAGACAAGACACTACCGTATCCTGTGTGGAGACAGAACTCACCATCACGGCAACAGCATTTAGGTCTATTTTTTTTAAAAGTTTTAAGCAATCCAGTCCTCCCATTTGAGGCATAATCATATCAATCATCACAACATCGGGTTTTAATTCTTTATATTTGGTAATGGCCGTCAAACCATTGTCCACCATCCCAACCACTTCAAATTGCAATTTTTCAAGAATACTTTTTAAACTATTCCTTAAGAAATTGGAGTCGTCGGCAATTAACACTCTTTTTTTCGTCTTTTGTTCAGTCATTTTTTAACCTCTTTCTCTCGTAGTTTGTTGAAAAACTCATTTTCTTCAGGCTGTTCAAAAAGCTTCAGTTGCTAGGCCGCAGAAGCGAGGCAACCGGAGCGTACACATAAGTACGTGAGGATCGCCGAGCGACGAGAACGAAGCAAATGAGGCTTTTTCAACAGCCTGTTAAAGGATTTCTGATCGGGTTGCCCGCAAGATCTCCTCAGTGGTTGTCACCCCGGAGAATATTTTTTTTAGTCCGTCAAACCGCATATCCGTAAAGCCGTTTTTCAAGGCTGTCTGTCTCATTTTTTCTGACGATGCCCGTTCAATGATCATTTCCCGCAGGGTTTCGTCAACCAATAAAACCTCATGAATACCGGTCCTCCCTTTATAACCATTATTCTTACATTTCTGACACCCTTTTCCTTTAAAAAAAGTCACTCCGGAATTTGAAAGGTCGCCCAGTTCCAGACGGTCCAATTCCACCGGTTTTGGCGTATAAGCTTCCTTGCACTCCTGGCATATTTTTCTAACCAGCCGTTGCGCCACCACACCCAATAACGACGAACCGAGCAAAAACGATTCAATTCCCATATCGACCAGCCGCGTCACCGAAGAAATGGCATCATTCGTATGGAGCGTACTTAAAACAAGATGGCCGGTCAAAGCGGATTCCGTGGCGATTTTCCCTGTCACCGTATCACGAATTTCGCCAATCATAATAATATCGGGGTCCTGTCTTAAAATGGCCCGGAGGGCCGTTGGAAAAGTCAGATCCTTCTTAAGGTTAACCTGTACCTGGTTGATCAGGGGCAGTTGATATTCTACCGGGTCTTCAACTGTAATGATATTTTTCTCAATAGACCGAATCGTATTTAAGGCGGCGTACAGAGTGGTGCTCTTTCCACTTCCTGTAGGGCCGGTGACAAGAACCATTCCGTGGGGCTGAAAAATAACTTTTGACAGGCGTTTGTAGTTGTCCTCTAAAAATCCCAGATCCGCCAATTTCAGTTGAATATTGGTCTTATCCAAAATGCGGAGAACGACTTTTTCACCATATTGAGTGGGAAGAAGAGAAACCCGAAGATCGATTTCTTTTTTTTGATGAATAAAATTAATTCTTCCATCTTGTGGTTTGGACCTTTCCGAAATATCGAGATTGGACAGGATTTTAATCCTCGAGGTAATCGCGGGGTGGAGGTTCATGATAAAAGAGGCCTGTTCTCTCAATATACCGTCTACTCTAAACCGAACCATGAGTTTGGACTCCGCAGGTTCAATATGAATATCGCTCGCACCCTCCTCAACGGCTTCACATAGAATTTTGTCGACGATCTTAATAATGGACGTTTCTTTTCCAGCCTTTTTTAACCTCTCGACATATCCCGCACCTCCTTCATTCAACCCGTCTTCTGGAGAAACAATTTGATTTCCTAGACTTTCCGTGCCATCGGTATAATTGAGTTCAATAAATTTTTGTAATTGTGACCGTAACGCAAGAACCGACTGGATTTTATAACGCTTTTCAATTCCGAGAGCATTGATGATATCGAGATGGGTGGGATCAGCTATGGCAAGGGTGAGTTCCTTTTCAATCAAAAAAAGGGGCAATAATAAAAACCTTCTGGCAACCGTTTCAGGAATAATTTTAATGAGCTCTTTGGAAATATTTACATCCTGCAAATCCATCACGGCCATATTAAACTGCACACCTAAGGCTTCGGCAACATTTCGTTCGGAAACGTATCCCAGTTCAACCAGAAAAGATCCGATTGGTTTTGTTTTGTCTCCTTTTTTCGCCTGTTCTTCCAAAGCATGATTTAAATCGGCCTCTGAGATCAAATTTTTGTCCCTTAAAATATTTCCTATTTTTTTTTCGACAGCCCTGACGACACTCATGAACCCGGTTCCGAATGATCTTCTTTGTGAATCAACTTTTCAATCTCTTCTTGACTTAATTGTTTCTTGTCTTCTTGAACACCGGCTTTTAAAAGCGTCTCCTTTTGAATCATTAAAAGCTCGTCCATAACCCCCTGAGGAAGAGAAGTCGATTTTTTGGCAGAATGAAGAGAGGTTCCAGAGCGGTCAAGGGATGAATGCGTTTCGGCCGTGGGTTCCTGAGTTCCAATCAGCCCCCCGCATCCGCCGCAATAGTTTTCTCCGTCAGCATTGATAAAATGACATCTTAAACAGGGCGAGGCTATTTTATGCCCGCACTGTCCGCAGAATATCCTGATATCCCTGTTCGAATGGTTACAGTTTTCACAAATCATCAAGGCAAACTTTTCCCCCTATTTTTTACACTCTTCTGTAAAAGATAGCACTCGCTACCTGAATGTCAAATAAACAAGAGTTGGGAGTTTAATGAACGAAAAACCGTTTTCCGATTCCCGGGAGAAGGAAAAAGGCGGAGGTCGCCAGCATGGCAGAGCCGGTGGGAAGAGAATAAACAAAAGACAAATAAAACCCGACGAGGGCAGAAATAATTCCAAAAACGGTCGCCAGCCAGAATACCCGCCTGATATGGTCTGAAAGAAGGAGGGCCGCCGTCGCGAAAAGGAACGAAACAACGGCAGGGATGGAAATAAAGCCACTCTGCTCTCCTTCACCGAAATGAATTCCAAAAAAAATCCCCGCCAGAATCGATATCGCGATTCCAAGCGCAGAAACCTGGGAAAGCGCCGCGCTCACAAAGACAATTCTTTTTAAGACAATAAAAACACCCAAAAAAGAACTGACCAGTGCCGCCAACGTACAGGCAAGAATACCATTATAAAGGAGCGCAAGAACAGCGATAGGATTTGTAACTCCTTGTTTTGCCTGTCATCGCGAGCGCCCGCAGGGTGCGTGGCGATCTCGGTTCACGATGGCGAGATTGCTTCGCTTCGCTCGCAATGACAACTTTCTATCGCTGTTCTTGGGTTGCTTTCCACCAGCAAAAGATTCGATAGAAGCGGAATATGACGCAACCAGTCCATTAATACCTCTTTTTGGGTTTCTCGGGATGATGGGGATGGGCGTGCCCGTGATGAGCATGGCTGTGCTGGATTTCATGACTATGAACCACCACATATTTTTGTCCATGAAGATTATGAACATCCAGGTCTATTTTATAGATTTTCTTTAAATTTTCGTCCGTGAGCAACTGATCGGTTTCACCCGCTTCGAAAATGCCCTCCCCATGGATGATGATTAAACTTTTTGCGTAATTGGCAATCAGGTTTAAAATATGGGTTATCATTAAAATGGTAATGTTGGATTCTTCATGAAGAGACATGATTAGCTTCATGATATTGTTTTCCCCTTCAATATCCATGGCGTCTGTCGGCTCATCCAAAATTAAAATATTGGGTTCCGTGGCAAGGCCCCGGGCAATCAAAACCCGTTGTTTCTGCCCTCCCGAAAGTTGCCTGAAGGGTTTTTGAGACAGATGGGGAATCCCCACTTTTTCCAAAAGATCTGACGCAATCTTCCGGTCTTTTGGCTTCACCCGATGAAAGAGCCCTATTTTCGAATAACGGCCCATGAGCACCACATCCAGGGCCGTTAAAGGAAAAATATCATCCAGGGTTCCCCGTTGAGGGACATAGCCTACAATGAGGTCCTTGCTTTTTTCAATTACCCCATGAATCGGCGGGACGCTTCCCAAAATGGTTTTCACAAACGTCGTTTTCCCGGCTCCGTTGGGACCCACAATTCCCCAAAAATCTCCATCTTGAATCGCCAGAGATATACCCGAAAGAAGCGGTTTTTTGTGATATCCAATGGATAAATCTTTGATGTCAATCTGCGTCGCCATGATTTTCTCTTTTAATAATGATGGTAGGGGCGGCCCCCTGTGGTCGCCCAGGGCAGGCACGGGGGCCTGCCCCTACATATGATGCACTTTTTTAAACGCTTTGGAAAATTCTCCAAAAATTTTATCAAACAGGCAGAACAGAGTTAGAAAGCTGTCATTGCGAACAAAGTGAAGCAATCTCAAGACTTTACGATAAGATTGCCACGCACCCTTCGGTGCTCGCAATGACATGATTAATAAGTGGGTGCGAAGTCTATCGCTGGTCTTGGGTGGATTTGGCTATTTGTAAATTTTGATAGTTTTCCATTAAAATAATCTTCACGTTTTCTTTTTTCATTTTTTCGACAAGCGCCGCCATGTAGGAGGCGCTCGGAGGAATCGTCTCGTGCGGTTCCACATAATCCTCTATTGTCCAATGATAGCGCCTGGCAAGATAGGTCCAGCTTCTATGATAGCTGACAATCTTTTCCCCTTCATAAGGGACCATCATGGCATCCCATTCCTTAATCTTTTGTGAAAACCGGTCTGAAAAAGTCTTTAGATTCGTTTGATAAACAGAAGCATTGGCAGGATCGGCTGCTTCCAAAGCCTCTTCAATATTTTTAGCCATGATCAGATTATTGGAAGGCTCCATCCAGTAGTGATGGTTTCCAATTTTTCCAGCGCTTAATAAAACCAGGAGCCTGGCAAATGGAGAGTCTTTTAAATCGTCCTGATCATACTGGAGCAAAGGAATATCTTTTGAGACATCGACATATCCGTGCTCCCCTTTTTGAATCCTTTCATTCCGGCAGAGAATGAGCGCCTGAGGAAGCCAGTTCAGCTCCAGCTCCTGACCATTGACCAAAAGAAGATCTGCTTTATTGAGTAAGGGAACAAAAGCAGGGGTAGAAGAAATTTCATGGGGATTCTGATACCCTTTTCCTAAAAAGCGGGATTCAATCTTGTCTCCACCAATTTGATGGGCCAAATCCGCCCAATGCTCATAGGTCGACAGAACCAGAAGTTTGGCCGATGCCTCATTGGAAATCGTCTGCAGGGGAAAAAAAGAGACAAGAAAAATCAGCAGTAATTTTTTCATAGTTTGATCAAATTTATCATGCCCTAGAAAGGGTCTTTCGTCAAATTGTTTTCTTCACCGGTGACAGATAAAAGCGGCCCGTACGGACAATAAAATTTCATTTACGGATGACTTAAGGCCTTGCTTAATTCTTCATAAACATGGTCGAAATAAACCACAACATCCGTCCGTTTTTCGGACTCGCTCATCGAGTCAGGAAGAATAATTAATTTTGAATGAAATTTGACAGCAAGATCCCTTATGCTATCGACATTGACATAGGGAGGCCGTTGAGTTTCCGTGAGAAGAATGGCGGAAACTTCTTTACCTTTAATCCGGTTTGCAAGACCCGTGTAATCTGCCTGTGTTGGCCGGGTCATTTCTCTAGGTTCAATGTAACTGACGATTTCGAGTCCATGACGTTGAGCCAGATAGGTCCAATCCCGGTGATAGGAGATAATCTTTTTTCCTTTGAAAGGAACCATTTTAGCATCCCATTCTTTAATTTTTTCCTCTAACCTGGACATTAATCCCTGGGCATTGGATTCATACGTTTTGGAATTACCCGGATCCACACTGCTCAACGCTTTTTTGATATTTTGAATCATCGGGATTTCGTTGGCCGGATCCAACCAGTAATGATGATTTCCAACGGTTTTTCCTAAACCCATTCCGAGAATCACGGTATAAAACTTTGTTTGACGAAGTTCTTCCGCTGTATAGGGTAAAATGGTCGCATCTTCGGATAAATTAATATAATGTTCCTGATCCCTATTTATTTTTTCGTTTCGTCCATCTGCCAGGAGAAAACCGAGCCAGCCGGCTTCAATATCCTGTCCATTGACTAATAAGAGATCGGCTTTATTGAGAATTGGAAGAAAGGTTTTATTCGGTTCTACAAAATGGGCGTCTTCATCTGCACCGACAATCCACCGGACATCAATTAAATCCCCCCCTACCTGTTTTGCCAGGAGGGCCTCATGTTCGGTTGTCCCCACCACCAGGAGCTTTGCCTCCGACGTCCCGGTGAAAATCGCTAAACTCAAGAATAGGGTGCTGTATAAAACAAACTTTTTAAAACACTTATCAAGATAAATCATTCAATTCTCCTTTTCTGTTCTGCTCGTAGTCGATCAGATTAAAATAAAGTTAAAAATTTACCCACACCGGGTGTCACCGTTCCTAACCCCATATTCAACTGGACAATTAAAATATCACTATCCTGTTGTAGACCGCTTGCATTCAGGTGATCGTATTCAAAAGTCCATCGTGCAACCGGGCTTACGTAATAACGATAGGCGGCGGCATACCGGACATGGGAATCTTCCTGCTTTAAACCTGTTAACCCTGGATTGGCAGGGTCAATATAATCCTCGCTGGAGGGAGCCGCATAATCAAACCGGGCGGCTAATTCATGACGATAGGCATACCGGTAACTGGCCTCTGTATAAACTCCCCAAAGGGTGTCACTCTTTCCTGCTACTCCGGTCGAGGTTAACATTCCATAGTGATTGGGATCTTTTTGATTAATAATCGGGTTATCCCGTTTGGGACCAGCGATAGACTTCGCACCCACTTATTAATCATGTCATTGCGAGCACCGAAGGGTGCGTGGCAATCTTATCGTAAAGTCTTGAGATTGCTTCACTTTGTTCGCAATGACAGCTTTCTAACTCTGTTCTTGGGTTAAAAATGAATAGCCCGTTCAAATCCTTAATTTAATTGACTATTTTAAGAACCGAGGCTGTTCATATTTCATCCTGATTTTAAAATCAGAATAAGGTATGGGAAAACTTTTTCACTTTATCCTGAAATATTTTACCTATTTGAACTTCCCCGGTTGCGATTCACGAGATCTAACTGCACCACCGGGATTATCGGACAGGAACATCATGGCCTTTTTCCAGCTGGTCTAAAATCGTTTTCATATCTGCAGGAATAGGAGCCGTAAAGGAAAGGAGTTGTTTGGTCCTCGGATGTTCAAAACAAATCGTTGAGGCGTGAAGCATCTGTCTCTCCGCCTGAATTAACCCTTGCCGGTCCTGTTTTCCGCCATACGTCTTGTCGCCCAGAACCGGGTGGCCCAACGAGGCCATATGAACCCTGATTTGATGGGTCCGTCCGGTTTCAGGCCTGACTTCAACCAGGCTCACAGCCATTTCCTTATCTGTCGTTAAATTAAAACGTTTTAAAACTTTATACTGGGAGAGGGCCTTTTTTGGTTTTTGGGTATGTGAGGAGATTTTTTTTCGGTCTTTTTGATCCCGGCCAATTGAAAGGTCGACTTTGCCCTGATTCAGCTTCACTTTTCCCCAGACAAGGGCCAGGTAGACTTTTTCAATGGTATGGGCTTTAAACTGCTTCATCAGATGGGTTAAAGGAAAATCAGCTTTTGCAATGACGACAACCCCGGAGGTTTCTTTATCAAGCCGATGGACGATTCCCGGCCTTTCTTCCCCCCCAATTCCTTTTAAATCCTTGATATGATGCAGAAGGGCATGAACCAGGGTCCCGGTGAAATTGCCGGGAGCCGGGTGCATCACCAGGCCAGCCGCTTTATTGACAACCAGGAGGTCTTCATCCTGATAAAGAATTTCAAGGGGGATAGCTTCAGGTTCTATCAAAATGGATCGCGGTGCGGGAACGACAAGTTGAATCTTGTCCTCCGGCCGGATCTTATAACCTGGCTTGACCGGTTTTGCATTAACGGTTACTTTTTGCTCTTCAATTAAATTCTGAATCCGTGTCCTGGACAAAGGGATCCCCCTCTTGATTAAATAAAGATCAAGGCGGCAGCTTGGGGCTCTCTTTGGAACATTAAACTCCAGTTGCTGAGGAAGATTTTCATCGGGAAGGGATTTTAAATCTGTCGCGTTATAAATTAAGATAAAATTTCACTCTCTTTTGTTTTTTTTAAAAACATCTGAAGAACTAAAATAGAGATTCCAACCGTAATGGCGGAATCCGCAACATTAAAAATCCACCAATGGTGCTGTCCAATATAAAAGTCCAAAAAATCAATAACTTCTCCCATTTTAACCCGGTCTAAGAAGTTCCCGATGGCCCCACCTAAAATCAACGAAATGGCCGCGAGCGAGAAACGTTCCTCCGGCGGGGTATTCATAAAAAAATAGACTAAAAAAACCAGCGCCACACAGGAAATCAATAAAAAAAAGATCGCGCGGAAATGCCCATCCTGCCCGGCAAGAAAACCAAAGGCCGCGCCGGGGTTGCGGGTATAGGTTAAACTAAAAAAATGCTGGATGACAACCATCGATTCATACAGCTTAAAGGATTTGGCGATGAAGGACTTGGTGGCCTGGTCGATCAGGATTACCAGGCTCACGATTGAAAAAAGGGCCAGATAAATTTTAAAAGGTTTTCTATAAATAAGTCATTTCTCCATGATATTCAGGGGTCCGTGCGGTTTCACTTCGTGAAATCCTCCGATGCCCCCGAACCCCGCGCTTCGCACCGGCTAAGCCGGATGCTACGCTAAGTCCTGTTCACGCCAAGCACCACGGGAACACACCGCTCACACAACAGAGGGTGATCATTATTTTCTCCCGCCCGTTCACTGTAGTTCCAGCATCGGTCGCATTTTGTCCCTTTGGCTTTGGAAATTTCAACCCATAATTTTCCTATAGGCGTCTCGTTGACCTCTTTTGAAAAAAGCCCGGACACGTCCACTTGAGAAACAATAAAGAGCATCGGAAGATCCTTTTCAACCTCTTTTAAAAACCCGAAAAGCTCTCCAGACGCTTCCAAATGAACCGCGGCCTCCAGAGAAGAGCCGATCATTTTTTGCGCCCTCGCGTTTTCCAACGATTTTGCGACCTCAACTCTAAGCTGAATCAGCTTCTCCCACCGGCTTGACAGCGCGGCATCAATTTCATGATCGTTTTCGACAGGAAATTCGGTCAATAAAACGCTTTTTTCACTTTTCAATTTTTCGGGCAAATAGGTCCAAACCTCCTCAGCGGTAAACGAAAGAATGGGCGCCATCATTTGCGCCAGAGTGACGGCAATTTCAGACATGACCTTTTGGGCCGCCCTGCGGGCCTTTGATTTACCCGGAAAGGTGTAAAGCCGGTCCTTTAAAATATCGAGATAAAACGAGCTCATATCGACCGCGCAAAAGTTATTGATTGAATGAAAAACCATATGAAACTCATGGTCGGTATAAGCTTTTCGAACCCGTTTGATCAATAGATGAAGCCGGTTAAGCGCCCATCGATCAATTTCCCATAAATCCTCCGGCTTAATCTCCCCATCCTCCAAATCAAAATCATGGATATTCCCCATGAGGAATCGGCAGGTATTTCTAATTTTTCGGTAAGCTTCGGACAGCTGGGTAATAATCTGGGACGAAATCCTGACGTCGTCGCGGTAATCTTCGGCCGCAACCCAGAGTCTTAAAATTTCAGCCCCGTATTGGCGAATAATTTCCTGGGGCGCCACGACGTTCCCTGCTGATTTGGACATCTTTTTTCCCGTGCCATCTACCGTAAATCCATGAGTCAGGACCGATTTAAAGGGAGGCTCTCCCTCAATCCCCACGGCGGTCAAAAGAGAACTGTGAAACCATCCCCGGTGCTGGTCGCTCCCTTCCAGATAAAGATCTGCCGGCCATTTTAACCCTTCCCGGGTTCGAAGAACGGTGGCATGGCTGACTCCCGAATCAAACCAGACATCCAGAATATCCATTTCTTTTCCAAATCGCCGCCCCTTGCAAACCTCACAAGAAGCATCTTTCGGCAGCAGGTCTTCTGTTTTCCGGCTAAACCAGATGTCAGCCCCCTCATTTTCCATTAAGGCCGCGACATGCTTGACCCATTCTGAATTCATGGAAACCTGCTTGCAATCGAGGCAGTGAAAAAGAGCGATTGGCACGCCCCAGACCCGTTGTCTTGAAATACACCAGTCAGGCCTCGCTTCAATCATTCCGTAAATCCGGTCGCGGCCCCACTTTGGAATCCAGTGAACCTGTTCAATTTTTTTCAGCGCGTTTTTCCTCAGGTCATGAGTTTCCATCGAAATAAACCATTGTTCCGTCGCTCTGAAAATCACCTTATTTTTACAACGCCAGCAATGTGGATAAGAATGCTCGATGACCTCTTCCGAGACCAGGGCGCCCTTTGTCTTTAACATCGATACAATAAGCGGATTGGCCTTAAAAACATTGATTCCTGGAAAGTCAGCGACCTCGGCGGTAAACTCCCCCTTTTCGTTGACAGGGGTGTAGATTTCCAAACCATATTTCAGCCCCATTTCATAATCTTCCTGACCATGCCCGGGTGCGGTATGGACCACGCCGGTCCCCTGGTCCAGCGTAACATGTTCCCCGGTAATCAAAGGCGATTTCCGGTTGATGAACGGATGCCTGGCCGTAATCCCCTCAAGGTCTTTTCCCAGGTAATAACCTTTTCGAATTTTAAAATCGGAAATCCCGAACGCTTTCATGCAGGCGTCAACCCTTTTCTCGGCAAGAATTAAAATTTCCCCGCCGGTTTCCACCTCTTTGTATTGATATTCAGGATGAAGGCACAGGGCGGTATTCGCCGGCAAGGTCCAGGGGGTAGTCGTCCAGATGACCATAGACCGTTTCAGATTTTGATCTTGCCATTTTTTTTCAAATGAAACCGGCAGATCGACGATTTCAAACTTCACATAAACAGAGGTTGAGGTCTCGTCCTGATATTCCACTTCGGCTTCCGCCAGCGCCGTTTCACAGTGGATGCACCAGAGCACCGGCTTTTTGCCTTTATACACACTCCCTTTTTCAATAAATTTACCTAACTCGCGTAAAATTCCCGCCTCGTATTTAAATTCCATCGTGAGATAGGGGTTTTCCCAATCCCCCAAGACACCCAGCCTCTTGAACTCTTCCTTTTGAATTTGAATAAACTTTTCAGCATATTGGCGACATTTTTGCCGAATCTCCAGGGAGGTCAGCTCCTTTTTTTTAGGGCCTAACTCCTTTAAAACCTGGTGTTCAATTGGGAGCCCGTGACAATCCCAACCGGGAATATAAGGCGCCTGGAAACCTTCCATCGTTTTAAATTTTACAATGATATCTTTTAAGATTTTATTCAGGGCATGGCCGATGTGAATATGCCCATTGGCATAAGGGGGACCGTCGTGGAGAATAAAAGACGGTTTTCCTTCTTTTTTTCGGCGCAATTGTTCGTACAGCTTCTCTTTTTCCCAAAACAGGAGCGTATCGGGCTCTTTTTGGGTCAGGTTGGCCTTCATTGGAAATTGGGTTTGAGGAAGATTTAGGGTCTCTTTGTAATTCATAAACAAGAATCGGTCTAACTGCGACCATTCCATAATCCGTTATAGTAACATTCGCCGCAAACACCTGTCAATCCAGATAAACCGATTTAAGCCTTTAACAAGCGGAGGACAAAGAGGGAAAAAGCGGCGCCGGCTGAATCAATTCCGACATCCAATAATGAAGGGCCCCTCGAAAGGACAAAGGACTGGTGAAATTCGTCTGTCGCCGCGTAACAGGCTGAAAGGAAAAAAGCCAGGAAGGCAGAACGGGTTGACCATTTCTTTTCCCCCGACTGGAGGGTGCGGAACCAAAGAAAAGAAAGGACCGCGTATTCTGTGAAATGCCCTGATTTTCTAAGGAAAACATGAATGGAATGAAGCGACTTAAGAGATAACCCGGGGAAAATGGTCTGAAGCAGGGGGAACAAAAATTTGCTGGTTTTGGAAAAGGAAAAAAAATCAGTCGACATTAAAAAAATCACACCCATCCAGATGATGACAAAAAGCCATCCTGGATAAACCTCTTTAAAGTTAACAGAGTTAGAAAGCTGTCATTGCGAACAAAGTGAAGCAATCTCAAGACTTTACGATAAGATTGCCACGCACCCTTCGGTGCTCGCAATGACATGATTAATAAGTGGGTGCGAAGTCTATCGCTGGTCTTGGGCGGAACCATTTTCTTTACAAAAAAGATGAATTTTGCTATTCTCAAGTCGTCTCCTGGTTCTAAATTTTCTCTCTGTCTTTCCAAAAAAATGATGAAAAGAGTCCCTTTTTTTTTAATTTTGGCGCTCCTAACCTTTTCTCTCCCCGGCTTCAGTGAAGAGTCCCTTCCCCTTTTTGAAGAAATCCTGGATACGAGCCATAATATTATTCCGAAAGGAAGCACCCCTGTTTCTTCCCATCAAGTCTGTTCAGTCTGCCATACGACAGAGGAGGTTAACGGTTTTTTGGGTTCGCCCAAAATTCCCGCTGAATTAGCGCCCATTTTAAGTCCGCAGACCCCCCCCGCGGAAGGCGGGTCAAAGGCCCTTTGGGCCTCCACAGAATTGAAGGGGGGATATCTCCATGGTCATTCTCGCTTAATTAAAGAGGACCCTTCATCAGATTGTTTGGTCTGCCATGATGGCGTCATCGGGAATGATATTCATGAAAAAAAACAAGACTCTGGAAAGCTTCTGGATCACCCCGTCAATATAACCTATCCCCGGGAAAGTAACGGCCGCTTTGTCCCCGCGCTGCCCCTGCCGAACGAGCTCCGATACTGGTCTATTCCGGATCAAACTGAAAAAGGGATTACCTTGCCCACAGGACCCACTTCCGATTTTTTTTCATCTCAGTCCAATCCTTTATTATGGGTCCGCACGTCATTGGGGAGGGTCAATTGTGGAAGTTGTCACAATCCCCATTCTTCCAGGATTCCGGCATATTTAAGAGAATCCTCTAAAACACTCTGCCTCGTTTGTCATAACCGGTAAAATGACCCGGTTTCCGCTCCTCTGGGTGGCAACCGCTTTTATCGCCGGAATTTCTTCCGGGGATCTCTTTTTCTTTTATCCGCTCCTGACCGCATCCCTTCTCTCTCTTTTGTTCTTTCTTGAAAGTTTTTTTTCTTTCCTGCGGATCACCTTTCCTCAATATATTGTCCTGTTTCTTTTTTTCTGGGGCGGATTTTTAGCCCTTCAATGGACCGAAGGGCATACCCCAAAAAACGACATTTCCAGATGGATCGGGCAAAATGTCATCTACACGGGAGTTATTGATGAAACGGTGGCCCATTATAAAGACCACACCTCTCTTATTTTAAAAACCATGGAAGTAGAAACCGACGGACAAACCATTCCGGCCGCGGGAAAAATCAAACTCAATATCAATCGAGCGGTCTCCTTTTCCCTTTCTTACGGAGACCGGATAAAAGTTCCCCTGATCCTTCGGGAACCTCATGGGTTTCAAAACCCGAACAGCTTCGATTACGGAAAGTATCTAACACGCCACGGGTTCCGGGCAATCGCCAGTCTGACCCATCCGGAAGACCTTTCGATTGTCGGGAAAAATAGCGGGTTATCGATTTTAAAAAAAGTTTACGAATGGCGGGAAGAGATCAGGGGAAAAGCAATGGCAACGCTGACCGGCGAACCGCTGGCCATCTTTTTGGCAATTGTCATCGGAGAATCAGGGTACTTAACTAACGAAATCAGAGATTATTTTATGGCATCCGGAACGACCCATATTTTGTCGATTTCAGGTTCCCATCTCGCCCTCGTAGCTTTTTTAGTCTTTCAGATCGCCAAATTTTTGTTGCTCCGATTGCCTGAACCCCTACTTTTAAACTTAAGCAGATTTATTCTTCCTTCAAAGCTTGCGCTGGCCTTTTCCATACCTCCGGTCCTCCTTTATGGATTATTGGCGGGAAACCAGGTGGCAACAAACCGGTCGATGATCATGATTGTGGTTTTTCTCATCGGACAATTTTTAAACCGTGAACAAAGCCTCTTTAACCCCCTTGCGCTTTCAGCGCTGGTGATACTTTTATGGGATCCTCTTCAAATTTACGACATTTCTTTTCAACTCTCTTTCGGATCTGTCCTGTCGATTTCCCTGGTATTGGACCGGCTCAACCAAAAATCCGCCCTCTTTTTCGAGAAAGCTTCCGTTCCTCTTAAAACTTCAAGGTTCAACAAACTGCGGCGGTTAAAAATCACCCAAAACACTAAAAATTATCTCTGGATTTCCCTGGGAACCAGCGTTGGAACAGCGCCGCTGGTCGCTTATCATTTTAATCAATTTAACTGGGTCGGACTCCTGGCAAACAGCGTCATTATTCCACTGGTCGGTTTTGCGGTCGTTCCGATCGCCCTGATCAGTTCCTTTTTATCATTGGCCTTTAACGCCTCTTTCCTTTATTTCGAACCTCTAAACCGGCTCCTTTTTACCTGGTTTTACAAAATTGTAAAATGGTTTTCGGCTTTTCCCTATGCAGAAATTCATCTGGCGTCGCCACCCTTATTCCAGATTATTTTATTTTTCACTTTAATTCTTATCCTTTTATATGGAAGGCTGCCTCCAAAAAAGAAGGCCCTCGGATGGACCCTTGCCTTTTTGGTTCCTTTCTGGTGGCATTTTGGCCCCCGGATCCATCCCCATGCCGGAAAAATAGAAGTAACGATCCTGGACGTGGGACAGGGGGATTCCTCTTATATCGAGTTTCCTGACGGAAAAAATATGCTCATTGACGGCGGGGGACGTTACCATGAGTTTGACGTCGGACGCCTCGTGGTTGCACCCTTTCTCTGGAACCGCGGAATCCGTCGTCTCGACTATCTGGTTGCAACCCACCCTCAAAACGATCATATCGGCGGACTGATTTATATTTTAAAAAAATTTGAGGTGGGAGAGGTCTGGACCAATGGAAAGACCGAAAAGACCCAGGTTTCGGTTCACTTTGAAAAGATGATTCAAGACCGGCATCTGAACGAAAAAGTTGTGGATTCGGACGATCACTTAAAAATGGGAGAGATTGGGATAATGGTATTCAATCCCCATCTGAAAGACCCGGTCCGTTCTTCTGCCCGCGCCAAAGAAAATAACGATGGGATTGTCATTAAAATCGACTACCATCGACACGCTCTTTTATTTACCGCGGATATCGAAAAAGAGGCAGAGGAAAGAATTCTTTTTGAGCACCCCGGACTGACAGCGACCTTTCTTAAAGTTCCCCATCACGGAGGAAAAAGTTCTGCCGATCCGGCGTTCATTCGATCCCTGTCCCCGGAAATCTCCGTTTTCTCGGCCGGGCGTCATAATGCATACCATCATCCCAATCCCGACACGATAGCGCTCTATCAGACACTTCACACCCGTATTTACCGAACCGATCAGGACGGGGCATTGATTTTCAAAACCGACGGCAACCGATATGAAGCAATGACCGCTGTCTCACTCATTCCTAAAAGAGTCCCGCTTGGAAAAGAAATGTTGAATGACGAGCTGCAAAATCTCTTTAACCTCAAACAAAGATTTTAAACCTGTTTTTGCTCAATTTGCCTGAAGCTATTTTTTTTGTTCCATCCTTTTTTTTAATAAGGCCATTGACAATTGTCAGATTATTGTTACCTTATAAAAAAGCCCTTATCAAATTAACGATCCCTTGTTTTGGAGCCCTTTATGCCGCCCAAAGAATCATCCCTGCTGCAAAAACGGAAATTAGGAGAAATCCTGGTTATCAGCGGAATCTTGACTGAAGAGCAACTTTTAAAAGCCCTTGACCGCCAGAAGAAAACCGGAAAAAGGTTAGGAGAGGTTCTTGTTGAATTAAATTATACCTCTGAAGTAGAAATCGCCCGGACCCTGGGATCTCAGCTTGGGTACCAGCATGTCGAAACGATTACGACGATTGACCATGACATTTTGCTGCTCATTCCGGAATCCCTGGTGAAAAAATATTCTGTCATCCCTCTTCGGTTGGAAAGATCAGGATTGGTCATTGCCATGGCAGACCCGCTCGATTTTGATACCATACAGGACTTAAGTTTTTACTGCGGTTTTATCATACAACCGGCAATCGCCACGCCCACGGTGTTAAAGGAAACGATCAAAAAGTTTTACAAAACTACCCATGAGCAAGAGGATCACCAACTCATTAAAAAAATTATTCTGGACAGCCAGAAGGACTTTAATGACTCTGTCGTTCAAATTATTCCCGAAATTAAGGAAAATGGCCCGGATGGCCTTTCTGACCGGAGACATGCTCTCGCGCCGATCATTGAAATGGCAAACCTGATTCTCGCCAAAGCGATAAAGTTAAATGCCAGCGATATCCATATTGAGCCCTTCAGCAATGAATCCATCGTAAGATGCCGTGTTGACGGCCTCTTGCATGAAATCATGCAGATTCCCAAATGGATCCATGGCGCTTTAGTGTCCAGAATTAAAATTCTGGCAAACCTTGACATTGCGATAAAAAGGATTCCGCAGGACGGCGAGGTTCGCCTGAAGGCAAATGGCAAAGAGATCAATTTAAGAATTTCTTCTCTTCCGAGTTATTTTGGCGAAAAGGTGGTCATCCGGATTCTAAGCCAATCGACCGAATCGCTCAAGTTTGAAACCCTTGGAATATCGCCTCCGGAACAAGAAAAGGTTAAAGAGATGCTTTCCCGAAAAAAGGGAATCATTCTCGTCACCGGGCCAACCGGAAGCGGAAAAACAACAACATTATATGCCATGTTAAATCACATCAATCACCCTTCGATCAATATCGTTACCGTAGAAAATCCCATCGAATATCATTTGCATGGCATTACCCAGATCCAGATAAATCCTGAGGGAGGACTGACCTTCGCCACCGCTCTCCGGGCCATCTTAAGACAGGATCCCGATGTGATTTTTGTGGGCGAAATTCGTGACACGGAAACGGCGCAAATCGCCTTTCGGTCCGCCATGACCGGACATCTTGTCATTTCAACCCTTCATACGAACGACGCGCCCTCGGCCGTCATCCGTTTGTTAGACCTCGGGATTCCCAGCTATATGATTTCCTCTCTCCTGATCGGGGTCATGGCTCAGAGATTGGTTCGTAAAATTTGTCCAGACTGCAAGGTCCCTTACGCTCCGCCGGAAGAAGAGACCAGGCCGTTTAACCTGACCCGGAAAGAGGCCCAAAAAATCGGGTTTTTTAAAGGTAAAGGGTGCAAATCGTGCAATCAAACTGGTTTTAAAGGCAGGAGCGCCGTGCTCGAAATCCTCCCTATCCAATCCAAATTAAGGGAGATGATTTCTCTGAGTCCCACCGAACAGCAATTTAAAAATGCCTGCAAGGATGCGGGAGTTATTTCGATGAGCGAAAACGGCCTTCAAAAAGTAAAAGAAGGTTTAACCCCATTTTCTGAATTGATTCGTTGTCTCGAAACCGATGAGCATTTAGACACCTTATGCGGAAGTTGCGCGCATCTTTTTAGAAATGATTTCAATCTCTGTCCCATGTGCGGAGAAAAACCCAAAAATAAATGCAATCGGTGCAATCAGGTGATCCAATCCAGGTGGAATTACTGCCCCTTCTGCGAAAATAAACTGTCAAAACCGGTTTGATAACCGGTGAGTTCTACATATCCTGCCCCTGAAAGAGTGGAAGACTTTTCGGAAACCGACACACTCCCTTCCCAATAACGCATTTTCCCTCCAAAAACATTTAACTCCTGATTTTCAATGGCGGGCGTCAATAATAACGTTAAATGTTCGCGGGGAAGGGTCAGCTCCCATCCCATCGGGTAGGAGCCGCCTCCCGGAGAACGCCATCGTCCCTTTGCCCTGATCGAAAAGTCTTTAGAATGAAGGGTTTCCGTTTTCCCGTTTTCATCGATCAGAGTTCCAAAAGAAAACGGGGCAGAACCGTCTTTATTCCGAATTTGGTAAAACATCAGCTCCGTTCGGTTATCCAGTTGAATGGAAAACCAATCCCATCCCGTCTGGCTCGGAAGCAAAGGACTGGAGCCAAACTCGTGGTCCATCCAGCTGATTCCTTCCACTTCCAGCTCTTTTCCATTTAAAACCAATGTCCCGGAGGTTTTCAGCCGGGTAAAGGAATAGTAGTGAGACCTGTTTATTTCCTTCTCATCCTTGGGGCTAACACCCATTTGGCCATGAATCACCAAAGGTTTTTCCGGTATGAGTTTTAGCTCGATTTTCTTTTTGTTTTCGCCGGCCCCTTCCTCAGCTCCGAGGTAAAAAACACCCTGTTTTTCGTTTCCGTACCAGTGATCGATCCAGGCGTGAAAATGACTTTTTTCCGCGCCTGCCTTACCCAATGCCTCCCGGCTTATTTTTTCTTGAAACCAAAACGTCTTTTCCATTTCATCGGAAATGGCAAAATGGGCGGAATAAATATTCTCAACCCGCCATTTCGACGGATTTCCGCGAATGGAATCGTTTTGAACGCCGGTCCTGAAAAAGGTTAATTCAAAACCGGTCTGAGAGCCTTTTTTGTCGGTTAAATGGCCGGTAAAATACCACCATTCGACCTGATAATCATCATGAGAACCATGATCGGCAGGAAAATGGTAGGAATAGCCGGGAAGGGCCGGTTTAAACTCTTTGGCTGACCCTGTTCCGGGTGCCAGCAGGGAAATTAAAACAAATAACGCCGCTGTTTTATTCATAATGAACGGCCTCGGAAATATTGCCCCCGGCGGCGTTTCTCGCGGGAAAATATCCGGCCAAAATGGCCGTCAAAGTGACAATCGCAAAAGTTCTTAAAAAGATCATCCCGGAAAAATCAAATTGAATGCTCCAAAAAAAAGATTGTTTATTAATAACGAAAATTAAAATGAGCGACAGGGCAAGCCCTCCAACAGCCCCTAACAGGTTTCCCAATAAAGTTATCCATCCGGTTTCGCAGAGCGTCAGAATGCCGATTTGATTCCGGGTCGCCCCCATCGATCTTAAAATGCCGATCTCTCTTTTCTGCTCCAGGAGATTGGCGAGCAAAGTATTGATAATTCCCAGAAGCGAAATAAAAATCGTAATCCACTCTAAAACACGGGTAATGGCGAAGGTCTGATCGAAAATGGCCATAACTTTGGACTTAATTTCCTGGTTTGAAATGACGAGCAGGTCCTTCTTCTGAAGCGCTTCCTCGACTTCTCTCCGGATCGCTTCACCCCTTCTTTGATCGATGCTTTCCTTTGAAAGGTAGACGGCCAGGACGTTAACCAATGGATCGTTCCAATATTTCAAATAAAGAGAACGGTCGATCACGACTTTTCCGCCTTGGGTCGTATAATCATAAAAAATGCCCCCGATTTGAAAGGAAGCCGGACCGGTTGGGGTATTTAACGTCACCGAATCTCCTTTCCGAAGGTGGTGTTCCAAAGAAAATCGCTCTGAAATTAAAATTTCATTTCGATCGATGGCCTCCTTTAAAATTTCGGAAGAATCGCCTTCGGTAAAAAGGTATCGGCTGTATTGCTGATGGATTGAGAGCTTCCGCGAATTTAAAAGATAGGGGTCGTTGCCGTAAAGAAGATGATCCTCCCGGTACAAATCGACACCGGCAATCCCCTCGATTTTTTTAATTTTTTCTTCCAGGTCCGGCGTCACCAGGGAAAGGGTCCCGGGATTTAACCACCCGGAGGGCTCGATCACAAAATCGGCTTTAATCGTTTGATCAATCCAAAGGTCAACGGTTTTTCGAAAGCTATGGATCATTAAGGTAACGCTGATTAAAAGAGAAACGCTCATCATGAGAGCCGCGATACTAATTGAATTCCGGGCCGGCTGTTTAAAAAAACCGCTCCCCGCCATTTTAAAAAAAACAAACCGGTTTCTAAAAATTGGCGCCGTCAAAAACCGGCTTAAAATAAACATACAGGCTGGCGTCATGAGAGACAATCCCATCAGGAGAAAAATTGCCGCCAGATAGCCGAAAAGAGGAAGGGGGTGGATCGGAGGGAAAAAAACCAGCACTGAGGAGACCATGAAACAGAACAGGCCAGTCAGGGCCAATCCTCCTGAGAGGTGCGGATTTTTGACTTCACCCCGGCGGATCAGGTTTTCTCTCGGAAGGAATCGCGAAGCTTCCCAGGCCGGGATTAAGGCCGCAATAAGGGAAACCCCGATGCCGGTTAATAAACTTTCAAGTCCAGCGGCTAAAGGAAAAGAGACCGTCTGCGTAAATACTTTCAAATAAAGGGAGGTGACGGTCAGAGAAACCGCCTTTAAAATCCATTTGGAGATTAAAAAACCAAGACCGATCCCGATCAGAGACCCTATTGCGCCCAAAATCAACGCCTCGAGAAGAACGAGGCGCAAAACCTCTCTCCCGGATAGACCCACCGACCTTAAAATTCCGATCTCCACTTTCCGGCGGACAACCAAAAGAGATAGCGTGTTGTAAATGAGAAACATGCCGACCAGAATGGAAATTTCACTCAATGCTTTTAAATTCAAGTTAAAAGAGCCGAGCATACTGTCGACCATGCTGTTCTTTTGTTCCGGGCTTTGAACCATGAGACCGGGAAGGGTGTGTTCAATCTCTTTGATTAAAGGCTCCAGGGGCTCATTTTCTTCGACCAAAAGACCGATCCGGTCTAATTTTCCTAATTTGTTAAAAAGAACCTGGGAAGAAGCGATATCCATCATTGCGAAAAAACCGCCGTAGAGGGGAGGAAGGTCATGGGGTTCCTGGATGATACCCGCGACATGGGTGTGAATTGTTTTGTGACCGGATGTAAAAGAGAAAACAGATCCGGAACGTAGATGAAAATGTTCCGCGAGAAAACTCGAGATAAGAATCGAATTCGGCTCTAATAAACCGGTCATCCCCGGTAAGAATTCAGGGTGTTCGTCCTGAACGATCGTAAAGTCAGGAAATTGCGACTGCTGAAGGAGGTCGACACCCAAAACCACCACCTCTTCCTCACCTTTTGTTATGGGATCCTGAACTGAAACGGATTGAAAAATCATGGGAAGCGCTTCTTTGACACCGGGGAACTCTCGAACCTTGACGATCTTTTCCTCTGAAAATCCCGAATCCGGCCCGGTGATTTCCAGCCGGCTTTTTCCGGCCACCTGGTCGATTGTCCATTTAAAAGAGTCCCGGATGTTTTGGTTCGCGATTTGAATCGCTGTAAAAATAGCAACGCCAAAGGCGATGCCCAAAAGCGTTACGAGCGTATTCCCCTTTAAGATTTTAAAATGAGAAAAACTCCATATTTTCAATAATTTCAGCATAATTAATCCTGTTTAAGACAAAATCTTCCCGTCTTTTAACCGGATGATTCGGTCTCCGTAAGATGCCGCTTCCTGACTATGGCTGGCCATCACGACGGTCATTTGATTTTCTTTTGAAACCGCCCTGATTAAATCGAGGATCTGCGTCCCCATTTGAGAGTCGAGGTTCCCCGTCGGCTCATCAGCCAAAAGAAGGTCGGGTGAATGAACCAATGCCCGGGCAATCGCGACCCGTTGTTGTTCTCCCCCTGAAAGATCTCCTGGAAGTCTTGCTTCTTTTCCGAGGAGGCCCAACCGGTCTGCCAGCTGAAAAACCTTCCGGTCTATTTCTTTTCGGGAAAGCTTGTTGAGAACAAGGGGAAGGGAAATGTTTTCATACACCGACAAGGTCGGCAGCAGATTAAAAAATTGAAAGACGATTCCGATTTTTGTCCGGCGGTAGAGGGTCCACTCCCGGTCAGTCAGGTGGGCGGTAGAACGCCCCTGAAAAAAAATTTCCCCGGAAGTCGGCTGGTCCAAACCCCCGATAAGATTTAAGAGGGTGCTCTTTCCACAGCCGCTCGGCCCCATGAGGAGACAAAACTCACCGGGGAAAATATGAAAAGAAATTTCGTTCAGAGCATGAACTGTCAGGGAACCCTGAGGATAAGTTCGAGAAACATTCTTCAGATCAATCATTTTTCAGATATTCGTGGGAATGGAGGATATAGCTCCTCCCAACACTTTTTCGACCGCCTCGGAGAGTTGTTCGTCATGATCGTGATTCAGGGTGAAAATCCGGCACTGATAAATACGGGCGGGAATATAATCAAAAAACTCCCATAAGGCTTCTTTCGACACTTTTTTATTGGAGGGGTTGTAAATATAAATCTGCTGTTCCCCCATCATCAGGGGATTGATCGGCCGGGGGTCCTGCCCGGGCATATCGACTCGAAAAGTCACATTTTTCAGAGAGGGGGGCAATACCTTCCGGATTTTTCTTTCAAGTTCCTCCGCTTCAATCATCGTGCTCCCTTTTTCGTGAGTTTTTATCGAAAGGATGGTTTCAAAAGCCATCTTCCACTTGACCTGACGGTTGAGAATTCGATCCCATTCCACCCCGAGCCTCTGTTTTTCTTTATCTCTGGAGGACTTCCATTTTCGCACCTCCTCGATCAAATTCCAATCGGTGAGAGAAAGATAATCGCTCATTTGATGTAAAGGGTTTTTAGGGAGAATCTGCTGAATCGTCGGGCGAAAAATTTCTTTAAGATGAAGGTCAATGGCCCGCGTTGTCCGGTGATAATAAACGTTGGAATACATATAAAGACGACTGTTTAAAAACATGCTGAGGGCAGGAAATCCGGAACGATGAAGGGTAAGCCCCTTGTCGGTGAAAAAAGTGTAGTAAATCAGCCGGTCGAGGTCGACAGGGCCGATCGCGACACCGCACATATAAGCGTCTCTTAAAACATAATCAAGGTTATCAGCGGTGTAAATTCCCCCCAGTAACGGTTGAAGAAAGGTCAGCCATTGAGGAAAATTCTTTTTATCTTTTTGATAATCTTTTTTAATTAAAAAGGCAATCTGCTCAGGAACCAGTTTTTCTCCCGCCCGAAAAGGTCCCGAAGGGCTTCTTTTAATCTTCTTGATCATGGGGCCAAGCTCATCAGTAATGATTTTTTGACTGATATCTTCATGGGTCAGATTAAATTGTTCCAAAAAATTATGGTCAAAAAAATGGCAAAAAGGACCATGTCCTGAATCGTGAAGGAGTGCGGCAATTCTCAACACCGCTTCAATATACTCGGCTGAGGGGGGATTTTTAATGACGGCCTTTAATGACGGGTAAAGCCGCTTCGCAAAACGGCTGGCAATATGCATCGCGCCGATAGAATGAGGAAAACGGGTATGTTCAGCCGATGGATAGACCCATCTGGCGCTTTGAAGCTGGTAAACATATCTTAAACGCTGAACCCAGGGGGTATCAATCAGATCTTTTTCGGTCATTTCCTCAGGATGAGCCGAGGTCGGAGTGGTAAACGGAATATATTCATGGATGGGGTCCGCAAACATGGCGACCCCTTCGTAAGCTTGTTTCCAGGTCATTTTTTAACCTCTTGAATACATATAATTGATCTTGATTATGAATCTATTTTTTGGAATGGTCAACCTCGATTTATTTGCGAAGTTTGATCTTTTTGGGAGGAAACAGGTTCATACATAAAGGAATAAAAAGGGAAAATTTATGGAAAAAAATGAAATATGGAACAAACGTTTTAAAGATGAAACAAAACCAGAATCACCTTAAATACATAAGACATTGATTTTATTTATTAATTTAAATTAATAATTTTGGCATATATATTGCTTACTATAATAAACATTAGCACTAAACCTTCTCACCAGGAGAATCCCATGGTAAAAGTTAAACAAATTATGACGAAAAACCCCGTGAAAGTAGATGCGCAAAAAACCGTACGTGAAGCGGTCAATATTATGACCGAAAAGAAACTTGGAAGTTTATTAGTTTGCAAGGGAAATGAAATCGTCGGTATTTTGGAAGAATCTGACATTATCCGGAATGTTCTGGAAAAAGATTTAAATCCCTATATCGTTAAGGTGGAAGCGGTCATGTCGGTTCCCTTTGTGATCGATGAGGAAAAAACCGATAACGAAGCCAGCGATATGATGTTTCAGCGCAAGGTTCGCCACCTCGCGGTTTCGGTTGATTCTAAAATCGGCGGAATCGTTTCGATGCAGGATTTGATCAGACCTGTCTATACCGGCCGCTCGTTTTGGACCTAATCTTGAACGTCGATAAGGGATCATCTGCGGCGTTGTCACTTCGCCCTCGTGTCCTCACGTACTAACTTTGTACGCTCCGGTACGAGGCCTCGTTCCGCCTGGCACCTAATCCCTTCTCGTCATTCAAGAGGTTCAGCCGCTCCAAAGAACTCTTCTGGCTTTCCAGGTCCATTTCCGGTCGATCTGTTTTTTGTACCGGGGTGAAATTTTAAAGACCTCAATGGCCTTTCTTAGCCCAACTTCCGCAGTTGATGTCTAATTATAAAAATCTTTAGGGTATTTGATCCCCTGTTTCTCGAAAGAACCTTTTATTATCAAGGGACGTGAAATCGGATCGACTCAAAAACTCCTTGTAGTGGGAACCTACCCCCTTGC